>JABSPC010000513.1 GCA_013215515.1 Crocinitomicaceae bacterium | reverse complement strand
TAAGATTTCCTTCCCGTCAATATTCACGTGTAAATTATCTATCTTAATCATTGTATTTCTTTTTGTCATCGAACCTTCGAAAAATCAAACGATCGAAAAATCTATCTTTTTAACCTACCGATCCTTCTAAACTAATCGTCAGTAATTTCTGTGCTTCAACGGCAAACTCCATTGGAAGCTGATTTAATACTTCTTTACAATATCCATTGACGATTAAGCTAATTGCCTTTTCTTCGCCAATCCCCCTTTGTTTACAGTAGAATATTTGATCTTCTCCAATTTTGGAGGTCGTTGCTTCGTGTTCTATTTTTGCAGTGCTGTTCTTGCACTCAATATAAGGGAACGTATGTGCTCCACATTCATCGGTCATCAACAAAGAGTCACATTGAGAGAAATTTCTCGCGTTTGTAGCGCCTTTATGAATCTGAACCAATCCACGGTAAGAGTTTTGAGATTTACCTGCTGAGATTCCTTTAGAGATGATTGTGCTTTTGGTATTCTTACCAAGGTGAATCATTTTCGTTCCAGTATCTGCTTGCTGGTAGTTATTGGTAACAGCAACAGAGTAAAATTCTCCAATTGAGTTATCGCCCTTCAAAATACAAGAAGGATATTTCCAAGTCACTGCTGATCCCGTCTCAACCTGCGTCCATGCAATTTTAGCATTTGTTTCACAGATCCCACGTTTCGTTACAAAATTGAAGATTCCTCCAACTCCATTTTTATCACCGGGATACCAGTTTTGAACCGTAGAGTATTTTATTTCAGCGTTGTCTTTTGCGATTAACTCAACAACAGCTGCGTGCAATTGATTTTCATCTCTCATTGGAGCAGTACAGCCTTCTAAGTAAGAAACATAAGCTCCTTCATCGGCAATAACCAGTGTTCTTTCGAATTGTCCAGTTCCACCTTCATTTATTCTAAAATAAGTTGAAAGTTCCATTGGACATCTCACCCCTTTAGGAATGTAACAGAATGACCCATCTGTAAACACAGCTGAATTTAAGGCCGCATAGAAATTATCAGTTGATGGAACTATTGTTCCCATATTTGCTCTGACCAATTCAGGATATTCTTGAACCGCTTCAGAGAAAGAACAGAATATTATTCCAAGTTCTTTTAGTTTCGATTTGAATGAAGTGGCAACAGAAACGGAATCCATTACGAAGTCAATTGCGATATTCGTTCCAGTAAGCCGTTTTTGCTCTTCCATGGAGATTCCTAATTTCTTCATCGTCTCCTTCATCTCAGGGTCAACATCATCCCAACTCTCGTATTTTTTGGATTGCTTTGGAGCTGAATAATAGCATATATCTTGAAAATCGGGTTTTGTATAGTGAACATGCGCCCAATCAGGTTCAGTCATCTCTTTCCACTTACTAAAAGAATCAAGCCTAAAATCTAACATCCATTGAGGCTCTTCTTTTTTTGCAGAAATAAAGCGAATTATATCTTCATTAAGACCTTTAGGGGCCTTGTCAGACTTTATGTCCGATGTAAAACCAAATTTGTACTCTTGGTTTTCAAGATCGTTCGCTAATTCATTTTCCGTATAATTTGACATCTTTCTGATTAAATTGAAAATGATTCACCACATCCGCAAGTTCTGTCTGCGTTTGGGTTAACAAATACAAATCCCTTACCGTTCAGTCCTCCAGAAAAATCAAGAGTAGTTCCGACGAGATATAAAAAGCTCTTTTTATCTACAACGACTTTAATTCCATTGTCTACAAATGATTTGTCAGTTTCCTGATGCTCATTATCGAAGTCCAATTTGTACATCAGTCCGGAACATCCGCCACCTTCAACGCCAACACGGATGAAATATCCATCTTGTCCTTCGTCTTCCATGAGACGTAATGCCTGCTTTTTAGCTGAATCTGTTACAGTTATCATTTTCTTTATTTAGAATAATTATAAATAAAACCAATCCTCTATGCAAAAATACCTAATTTGTGGTATTGTTGCAAGTATTAAAAAGGCTTATATGACTAGATTTAAAACTTATACGCTTGCCATTTTCTCTGTTTTATTGATTTCCAGCTGTTCAAGTGCAACAGTAGAGGAAGATGTAGAGGAATATTGCAAGTGTATAGAGACGGTAAAAGGTGGTTTTGAAATGAGAGAATGTATCGGGTTGGCTCAAGAATTGAGGGATAAATATGGGAATTCACCAAAAGATGCAAAATACATTGAAGAGAACATTAAGAGATGCGGATCCACTGAAAGGTAATTATGAAGAAGTTTAGAGTCTTATTTGCCCTCGTATGCATGATGTTCATTCTTTCTAATTGTAATGAACCTTCAACTATCGAAGAAGACGTTGCTCAATATTGTGAATGTATTAAAGAACGGCAGGGAAGACGGCGTAAAATTTCAAGACCTTGTAGGAAATTAAGGAAAACAATAATGGAAAAATTCGAAGGTGATGATGAGGCTTTGGATTACTTGAGTAAACATCAGTTCGACTGTAGCGAAAATTGGTAGGGAATGTTAATTTTGTTCTAAGTATTACAATTGAATGAACGTCTACCAAGGATTTGAGCAACTTGAAAATATTCCGAATCCAGTCTTAACGATTGGTACTTTTGACGGTGTCCATATTGGGCATCAAAAAATTATTGATCAGCTTAATAAAGAGGCAAAAGCAGTTGGAGGAGAATCAGTCCTTTTTACTTTTTATCCGCACCCAAGAATGGTTCTTTATCCTGAAAATCATGGGTTGAAGCTGATTCAAACACAAGTCGAAAAAATCGACAAATTGAGACGTTTTGGATTGAAAAACATCATTGTTCACCCTTTTACAAAAGATTTTTCTCGATTAACGGCCCTTGAGTTTGTTAGAGATTATTTGGTGAATCAATTGCATGTCAAGAAACTAGTGATTGGATATGATCATCAATTTGGGAAGAATAGAGAAGGTTCAATTGAATTCTTGAGAAGTGTAAGTGATACCTACGGATTTGAAGTTGTTGAAATTCCAGCTTTGGAAATTGACGATGTAAACGTAAGCTCAACTAAAATTAGAAATGCCATTTTAAATGGTGAAACTGATAGAATCTCAGCGTTTTTAGGAGAACCATTTGAATTACACGGTAGAGTAGTGGCTGGTCAGGCTTTGGGACGTCAAATTGGTTTTCCGACGGCAAATATTGACATCGAAAGTGAAGTTAAATTATTGCCGAAAGCAGGAGTTTATGCCGTGAATATTTTACTTCAAGATGGTTCGATTCAAGAAGGGATGTTGAATATTGGCAAGAAGCCAACAGTGTCTAATTTTGATTCCATTTCTATCGAAGTTCATATATTCGATTTTAATAAAGATATTTATGATCAGTACGTTACGGTACAATTATTGAGAAGATTCCGTGACGAATACAAGTTTGAATCCGTTTTTGATTTAAAAGAACAGTTGAATAAAGATGAAGTTTCTATCCGCGATTATTTTATTTCTAGTCTGTAATTGTGCCAATGGGCAATCAGAAGGGTTTGTAATATACAAATGGAAAGATCTTCCATCGACTTACAACTCAGATACGATCTTTGGTATAAGTTTTTCAAAAATGAAATTGGATACCGTTCCCAAAGGCTTGTCCAAGTTTAAAAATTTAAAACATCTCGATTTAAGCAAAAACAAACTTGACCAGCTTCCAAATTTCATCGGTGATATGGGCAAGATCACATTTTTGTCTCTTGAAAAGAACAAGTTTACAAGCATGCCGAATGAGTTGTGTCGAATGAAAAATATTGAACATCTTATTTTGAGTAGAAATTTACTAAGAACTCTACCGAGTTGTATTGAATACTTGAAAGCAGTGAAGTACATCGATTTATATGATAATCCAATCTCAAGTCTTCCAGATAGTTTTGAGAGAATGCAGAATTTGGAGAAAATTGATTTGAGTGGAATCCGATTTAGCGCAAATTTTCAAGATTCGTGGCAACAAAGATTGCCCAATGTTAAGTTTATTTTTGATAATGCCTGCGATTGCATGAAATAGTCAAGATTGAATCAGTGTAATTACCTAACACTGAGACGGCTTGGTTCTAATCAATTTATTCGCGCAATTCTAATCTCAACTTGAGATAGCTAGATTTCAGTAAAATATAATTACTAACCCCTTTTAGTTAACTGTGAAGTTCTTCATGTTTAAATTTGTTGTTTTTTTGTCCTTCTTACTGGTTATTAGTTAATTAATGTGGTATTTTGTGCACCATACATAATTAACCTATTATGAAATCACTGAGAAGTTCTCTTATAGCGCTGGCTATAATAACATCCATCGGCAATGTTTTTGGACAAAATAAAGGCTCTGAACCAAGAGTACTAGTAGAGGCCTCTACTAGTACTCTTGGTTCAGAGCCTTTATTT
>JABSPC010000512.1 GCA_013215515.1 Crocinitomicaceae bacterium | reverse complement strand
GTTATCTCGACAAGAGGCTGCACACATAAATTCAAACAACTTCCTGACCTTGGCGAAGTAGCTGACTATTCATTTACTGACGTTAATGGGAAGACAAGAACATCAAAAGATTTTAAAGACAAAATTGTACTGTTAACTACTTTACAAGTAACCTGTCCTAACAATTGCGCGATTTCTTTAGTGAACCTGAACCTTCAAGTATATCAACTCGCAAAGAACTTTGATGATGATGGAATAAAGATCATTTCCTATGTCACAGATGAGAATGGTGTTCCAGTTGATGATTTGACCTTTGTTCAGAAAATGCTGAAGGATCGAATTCAGGATTATGATCCGAACCTTTGGATTCTGGCAGCCGGGAATCCAACAGATGTATATGACCTAGAACATGAGGGGCGGAAATTATTGGATGAAACTGGAGATGAGTTTTATGCAGGGAAAGCCTATCTCGAAATGATGCTGTTAATCGATAAATCAAATCATTTAAGAATGATTCTTTCTGGAAATAGTGAAGGCATGATTAGAAAAATGAAACAACATGTCGCATTATTGCAAAAACAATATGATACCGAATCACGTGATAAGAATCGTACAAAGTAGTCTATTGGCGCTAGTCGTTGGTGCATTAGTTTTAACTTCTTGCACCGAAGAGGTGAAACCAACAGAGAAGAAAGAAAGAGCTCTTCCAATTGTTGGTGAGCGTGATGTTGAATACAGAATGGTTGATGGCGTTGAAGTAGCCGATACAATCTACCATCACGTACCGTTATTCGAGTATCTGAATCACGATTCAATAATGATATCATCTGAGGATTTCAAGGATAAAATTTGGGTGGCTGACTTCTTCTTTACCCACTGCCCAACAATTTGTCCTCCAATGACATCTCAAATGCATAGACTTTCTAGAATGACATCTGATTTGGATCAGTATGTTCAATTCCTTAGTTTTTCAATTGACCCTAAAAAGGATACACCTTCTCGGCTTAAAGAATATATGAAGGCGCATGAAATACAGGCTACGAATTGGTCTTTTATGACAGGTGATGAGGCTGCAACACATCGGCTCGCAAAAGAATTCTTTAATGGTGCCGAACGAAATGATGATATAGAAGGAGGCTTTGGGCATACGCCATATTTTGCTTTGGTTGACATAGAAGGGCTTGTGAGAGGGGTGTATATTGGAACGGATGTTGACGCAGTAGATCAACTAGAGAAGGATATGAGAAAATTATTGAGACAAGAATATGGAATCACTGGATCTAAGTAAACTAAAAAAGGCCAAAATTGCCATTTATACTGCTTCTTTTGCAATACCTGTAGTTGTTGCTGTTTTGTTTGGTGTTAAGGTAGAAGGCGTTAATCTTAGCTTTCTTCCTGCTGTCTATGCCTCGATTAACGGATTAACTGCCATTGTTTTGGTAGCGGCACTGGTTGCTATTAAAAAGAAGAACAAGAGCTTGCACCGTGGCTTAATGCGATTCGGTCTGTTGCTTTCTTTATTGTTTCTTATGTGTTACATTGCGTATCATATGACTTCAGATTCCACACCATACGGAGGTGATTATAAAACGGTTTATCTAACAATTCTGATTTCGCACATTTTATTGAGCATCATAGTTGTCCCTTTGGTATTGTTCACTTATTTATTCGCTTGGGAAGGGGACTTTGTGAGGCATAAAAAATGGACAAGGTTTACTTGGCCAATCTGGTTTTATGTTGCGATTAGTGGGGTGATTGTCTATGCTATGATTTCTCCGTTCTACTTAAGTTAATTCAGCTCTTGGAAATCAAAACTAATTATTGATATTACGGCTTTGGGGCCTTGTATACCCATATTTCCTTGTAATCCATTTCTTCCGTGTTCACCTAATGAGCCATTTCTTTGCCCCTTAACCGGCTGGCCTGGGCTTCCTGCTAATCCTCCAGATCCATTTTGACCTGGTTGTCCGCCGAATTGAATAACATTGATTTTTGGAATTATAAATTTTGCATTAGTATGAACGAAAATTAGAATTGACCCTCCATTACCACCAGAACCGGCTGCACCTCCGATAGCTCCATTGCCTGCATTTCCAGGTGGCTTCGTTCCTTTTCCATTCTTTCCGTTTCCACCTTCTCCTCCAGTTCCGCCATTTCCCCCATCTCCACCAGAGAGGTCAATGAAAATTGTATCGTATTTTCTACTCTTGTATTTCCAAACAATACTCGTACTATCATTTTCCATTCGGAAGCGCAATTCCTGATTCTCCATCCAAATGTAGCCCGTGTAATTTCCACCATGTTGTCCATTTTCACCATTCAATCCGGGTTTGCCATCTACGCCATTACGATTAAACAGGGTCACTCCGCTTTTCTGTTGCGATTTCGCATTCTGTCCTTTTAAACTTTCTGATGGAATCCAAAGTCCACCATTATAATTTAATTGAAGCTGATCATGCGATAGTACTTCATCTGATTCATCACTAATTGAAAGAGAAATTGCATAGCTAGTGTCTTTGAATGTTGAAGGTCGTGCCTCCAATAGAAACCCATTTACTTCATCTTGTACAATTAATTTAGATTCTATTTTAAGATCAGGATGCTTTGAAATAATTTCCTCTTTGCCATTTTTCATGATTGCATAGACTTCAAAATTGAAAGAATTGCCGTGATTTATTTTTTCGTTTTCAGGCTCTTTAATTTTTAAAGTTTCAACATTTGCAACTTCAACCTTTGCATAATCAGCACATCCCATAAAAAGGAGAGCTGTCAGAATGGAAATAATTAAGTGCTTTAGGGGCATGAATTGGCTTTTTTAATAGTGGAAAGATATAAAAACATCGACGAACACAATAAACCTGTGTGCGCATAAGTTATAATAAATAACAACACTCAAAACCAATTCTTATGATCAAACCAGCACTCACTGGCGCCATTCTATTTATGGTAGTCCTCGCGTTTGGACAAACAGCTTCGGACAATCCCACAACATCTAGCGATGTTGTTTTAGAGAAGGACCCTGTTAATGTTCAAGAATCAAAAAACAATTCAACAACTCTTGCATTAGGAGAAAATTCTGATGCAACTGGAAATTATTCAATAGCTATCGGAAATGGCGCCTTCGCCAACATGGACAATACAATGGTACTAGGAGGCGAATCATACGACGACCGTGTTTCAGTTGGAATTGGTACATCAAACCCCAATTCTTTATCAAGTTTGGACTTAGCCGATATTGATAAAGGATTATTGGTGAACCGACTTTCGACTGAACAAACGGAAATGTTTGAAATGGCTTTGGGAATGGCTGATGAGGGAATGATGATTTACAATACAACGGATCATGTTCTTCAAACTTGGGATGGACTCAAATGGGAAAACGTTCAAACAAAACGATTTGAATTGAAAGATGATCAATTGAAATTGGATAATGGACTAGCTGTTGATTTGTCTGAATACCAACAAGACTTGACATCTGCCACTCTAAATGGAAAAGAACTAACAATTGAAATTGAAAACGGTTCGGAAGTTAAAGTAGATTTATCGCCTCTTTTTAAAGAGTATGAAGACCGATTAGCTGCCATTGAAGAGTTGCTTTCGGCAGCGTCAATAAGTGTAAACGAGATTGATTCCATTGGTGGGTCGATTGAATTGAGAGGAAATTCAATTGAATTAACCGAAGCTGAGCTGTCGCAAAATGCGCCAAATCCGTTCTCAACATCTACCAAAATTAGGTACACTATTCCGGAAGGAAGCCTTTCGGCGTACATTACAATATTGAACACATCTGGTAAAATTGTATCGAATCAAAAACTAAGCCCCGTTCCAGGAAGTCGAGAAAAAACGATTTTCGCTGATGGAATGTCTCCTGGGCTTTATTACTTAGCTTTATACGTAGATACAGTTAAGATGAAAACGATCACTATCGTTGTTCAGTAATTTTTTGAGAGAATAATCAGTCGAGGTGTGTTTTTATAGGAGGAATCGGAGAAGCCATCAATGGTTTCATAGATGGATCAGGATTTGAAATGGTAGATACAAGAGGAAGATTGATTTATTCTAAAACTACGACGGAGAAATTATTATCCGCTGAGTTGGATAATTTACGATCGGGAACATATTTTGTTCGCGCAAAAGACGAATTGGATACTATTTTAATAACTCGTTTGGTTACAGTAATTGACTAAACAAGATTTGAATTCTGTAAACTCCGGAGTTAACTTATTTTTAGCTCTGGATTTTCGCTAAATAGATTTAATGAACCCAGTGATGCTCAAAATTCAGTTGATAAATGCGAAAAGTGGATCCGATGACAAGTTTGATGAAATATATAACAGCCGTACTCATAGGAATGTTGACAACTACTGTTTTAGTTGCACAAGAGTCAATAAATCAATCTTTACTTACACAAGTTGACGATACGACAGTTGTTCAAGATTCGGTTGTTCGTTGGGCCTCTCTATTGGATATGTGCGAGGAATTTTCAACGAATAAATGCGCTAATCAACACAACTTTATCGAAACGTACGACCAGGTGTTTTCGCCATTGCGCGATTCATTAATGCGATTTTTTGAAATAGAGATTTTAAATGGCGTCTCACACCTTATGTGGAATGATTATTTTAATGATGCTAAGATTTTTGGAATTGACATCAGAGATTATTCTGAAAAGAGCATGGGGACTGATATTATGACCTTTGTAGCTGATCAATCCAATCGAGGGGATTTAGATCGTTTCATTGATACTAGCGGTGGTCATTTCAACATTATTTTGGATGATGGAGGCCGTGCAATGGATCACCAGCAAGTGAGTCTTGGGCATTTGTTCAAGCATGTTGAGGAGGCCGAGCGGAAAATGAACAAGAAAATATAGAAAGAATAGAATTGCATTACAGAACCAACAAGAAGCATTCTATAATGTGCATCATTCACAAGAAAAAGAGTTAGCTTTTGATTGGGAACGGGAAGTGACCACTGTTAGATTTTATAGGGTTTACTTTAAATGATTTTCCAGTATTTCCCAAACGCTTTCAGCAGACTTATCCCAGGAAAATAGTTTCGAACGTTCTAGCCCCTTTTTAGAAAGTTCTAAACGCAGGTTTTCGTCCAATGCAATCGTAGTTAGCTTTTCAGAGATGTCATCCACATTAAAAGGATCGCAATACAACGCAGCGTCGCCAGCAACTTCAGGCAATGATGTTTTGTCACCTGATAAAATTGGAGTTCCACATTTCATAGCCTCAACCAAAGGAATTCCAAACCCCTCAAAGTAAGGGACGAATGTAAATACTGTAGCACTGGCAATTACTTGCGCCAATTGCTCAAGAGGCAAATGGCCTGTAAAGTGAATTTGCTCTTTAACGGATGTGTCAATTTCAATATTTACTCCTGAATTACTCCAAAGCTCGGTCCCAACGATAACCAATTGAAAATCTGAATCAGGATTGTTTAATTTGAATTTTTCAAACGCTGGAATTAACCGTTGCAAATTTTTCCGTGGATGAATGGCACCTACAAAAAGAAAGTAAGGTTTGCTATCTGAATATTTCACGCGAATATCGTTTGCAGTAATCTCATCAATGGGTTGAAAAACAGGAGATGCTCCATTCCAGATCGCAGTAACCTTTTCTTGCGAAAGGGAGTATTTTGTGCAGATGTCTTGTTTCGAATGCTCTGATACAGTGATGATGTGATCTGCTAACTTTGCGAATTTCGGAAAGTTTTTCAAATAATATTTCCGCATCACGGGTTTCATATCCTCAGGGTGATGCTCAAAATTTAAATCGTGAATTACACCAATTTGCTTAATATCTGACGTTAATGAAAGATAACCGTCTGGGGAAAAGAACAAATCAGCATTGTACTTTTTTAAAGCACGTTTGATTGAATAATTAAACCAGATGTTGAACAGGATTGGATGCCGCGCTTGAGGTGAAATTACAACAGGGAAGGCGTTTTTCCCAAAAACGAATTTCGGATCATATTTTCTATCAAAAAACAATATGAACTCGTGCTCAGGATGATTTTCAACCAAACGCTTCACAATTTCAAACGTGTACCAGCCGAAGCCTTCCATCTTATGAGAAAGTAAAAACCGTGTATTGATTGCAATCCGCATCTTTTCTAATATTGGCGTATAGGGTTCGAAAGCTTTTCATCACCAATTGTTGTCTCTGGACCATGCCCGCTATAAACCAAAGTATCCTCTGGCAAACTAAACATCGTATTGAGGATCGTATGTTTTAAAGTGTTCAGATCTCCACCGGGTAAATCAAATCGGCCAAAGCTTCCCTTCATAATTACGTCTCCATTAATCACAAACGAATTCTCACGATCGTAAAAAACGACATGGCCAACACAATGACCTGGAGTAAAGATTACTTCGAATGTCATCTCGCCAAAGGTCAAGGTTTCATCACCTCTCAATAATTTATTAGGAATGGGCGGTTGTGTGAACCCAGGGATTCCATACATCTGCGCTGAACGCTCTGCCATTTCAAATGTAGAAATATCGGTTTCATTCATATAACAATCAATTTCATAATGCCGTTGAATGAAATCACAGCCGAAAATATGATCTATGTGTCCATGTGTGAGCAATATCGCATTTGGTGTTAAATTGTTATTTGAAACAAAAGAAACGAGTTCTTGCTCCTCCGATCGATTCGAACATCCAGGGTCAATTATAACACATGCTTCACCATCGTGCACAACATAAGTGTTTTCTTGAAAAGGACCGAATGTAAATTTGACAACAGAAATGCCCATACTTAGGATAATTTGATGTAAAAATAGGATGATTTTGGAAATCAACACACAAAGGCATCGTTTTTGATTTGTAGCTTTATTATATTTGACAAAAATTACAATTATGAAATACTTATTAATCTTATTTGTGGGCATCTTGCTAGCGAGCTGTGGAACCCAAATAGCATATACTAGTGCAGTTAGGGAGGAGTTTGGATTAGAATCAGAAGCGAAAGTGAAAAAAGTTCAATTCATGGTATCAACAACTGTTAAGCTTGTCAGAAGTAGCTCTTCTGGAAATCAAGGAACTGATGATTCAGGAGTTCTAGTTAGTAATTCTAGCAGCGAAGAGGAAATTGTTACAATTCCAATCGGAACTTATGGGGTTTTTGAAGAATTCGGTGAAAACGAAGAAATTGTTGTTCGATTTGAAATTGGGCCACAAAAGGTTTTGCATTTCACC
This sequence comes from Crocinitomicaceae bacterium, assembly GCA_013215515.1. Classification (GTDB taxonomy): domain Bacteria; phylum Bacteroidota; class Bacteroidia; order Flavobacteriales_D; family Crocinitomicaceae; genus UBA4466. The sequence continues at coordinate 3,713 of JABSPC010000512.1, read as the reverse complement.
ACACGAGCTGGGCAACCAAAAGGGAAATTCTTTATCCTGGCAGATTGGAAGGTAGACCCTAAAAAAGGAGGTAAAATCCAGTATGGAAACCAAACTTATTATGTTGCCAAGGAAGGTGGGTCAGCTTATCTTATGGTATTGAAGAAAAAATTACACAAGACGAAAAAGAAAGATCGTATTGTTAAAGGAATAAAAATATAATAGATATTATCTTATTTAATATGAAAGCGTCTTGGTTTAACCGAGACGTTTTTTTTATTCCTCAATAGTTATGTTGTTAATTTCCTTAACGTCCTTTACCTCTTTTTTCTCAGCTTTATTTTCATTGTGGTTAAAATAGTAGATAAGAATACCCGTTAGTAAGAGGATGTAAAAGATGATCTTAAGCATATACATACGCGAAACGCGCTTTGCTACATGTTGTTTTAGATCAATTTTTGGTTTGTCATCCATAGGGCGAATTTAAATCATTTCTTTTACCTTTAGAAACAATGAAAAAAAATAGAAATATTCTTGTTACAGGAGGTGCCGGGTATATTGGTTCGCATACGGTTGTTGAATTGATAAATAAAGGATTTAATCCTGTCATCGTAGATGATTTTAGAAACTCAGACCCGAAAGTTCTAGATGGCATTAAATCTATTACCGGTAAGGAGGCATTACTGCGCGTAGTAGATGTTACGAATAAGAAACAATTAAAAGCCGTTTTCGAAGAATTTTCGTTTTCAGGGATTATACATTTTGCAGCCTACAAAGCCGTTAATGAATCTGTGGATAAGCCATTAGCGTATTATAGAAATAACATCGATGGTCTTTTGAATTGTTTAGAATTAGCTGAAGAGTTTAACGGGCTAAATTTTGTGTTTTCTTCTTCATGTACGGTTTATGGTGAGCCGAAGGACATTAAAGTTGTTACTGAATTGACAGAAACGCAAGAAGCAAGTTCTCCTTACGGCGCTACTAAGCAAATGTGTGAGAGAATTATTTCTGACGTACATAAGTCAGGAAGCCCAATACGATTGCTAAACTTGAGGTATTTTAACCCGGTAGGAGCGCATCCATCTGCAGAAATTGGTGAATTGCCTATTGGAAAACCAAATAACTTGATCCCTTTTATTAATCAAACAGCCGCGGGAATTTTAAATGAACTGATTGTCTTTGGTAACGACTACAGTACGGAAGACGGGACTTGCATTCGAGATTATTTTCACGTTGTTGATTTGGCTGAAGCTCATATTAAAGGATATGAGTGGTTGAATAATTTGGATGGACCAAAATTGGAAACAATCAATGTTGGTACGGGAAACGGATCAAGCGTCTTAGAAATTATTCATATTTTCGAGAAAATTTCCAATGAATCGCTTAAATGGAAATTTGGACCAAGAAGAGAGGGTGATATTGAACAAATTTATGCCGATACTTCAAAAGCGCAAGAATTGATATCATGGAGTGCGGAACGTACTATTGAAGATGCAATTACTGACGCGTGGAATTGGCAGAAAAAACTAGGGAATGAATAAAGTGTTGTTGTTTATTGGATTTGCATTGCTGGTCAATGTTGGACACTCCCAATACGATAGTAAAGTGGATGGACCTATATCTCAGTTTAAAGCTGGATTTATGTGGTTTTATACAGGACTTCGACCTGCCAAAGAAGACAAAGTTCGTAAATACGATCGCTTGATTTTTGATTTGACGTACAATGATTGGAATGGTGATTCGAAATTATTTCAAAATCATTGGGCTTCAATTGGACTGAACACGAATTTTATGTTCGATATCCCATTGGCAAAAGGGAATAAAGTAGCCCTTGGAGTAGGTGTTTCGCATCAATACACCAACATCCGACACAACAATAATTTAATAAAAGATTATACAGCAGGAACAACAATATATGCTCCTAAAACACCAACGGATACGTATACAAAAAGTGTTTTTGGTGGAAATAGTTTTTCAATACCTTTGGAGTTGAGGTTCCGAAATGAAGGATGGAAACATTTTAAGTTTCACATTGGAGGGAAGATAGGCTATCAAGTCAATGCATTCTCGAAACAAGTTGGAACTGTCAATGGTAAACGATCGATAAGTAAGTCATATGGTTTCGCAGACAATAGTAAATTGCTTTACTCGGCGCATGTAAGAATTGGATTGCGAAACTGGGCCCTTTTTGCCAGTTACAATTTCAATAAAATATTTAAGAACGAATCCAGTGTTCAGCTCAATCAAGTTCAAGCTGGAATCAGTATTTCTCTTTTCTAATAATGTTTATAGATACGCACACACACCTTTTCGTCCACGCGTTTGATGAGGACATCGACGCTGTGATTCAACGATCATTAGATGCTGGGGTTGAAAAATTTTTGCTGCCCAATATTGATATTGAATCAATAGACAGAATGCACAACCTCGTGAAGAAGTACCCAGATAATTGTGTTAGCATGATGGGCTTGCACCCAGGCTCCATTGGTGAAAATTGGGAATCGGATTTAGAGATTGTAAAATCAAATTTGTTTAGCAGGTCGTATTGCGCGGTTGGTGAAATTGGAATGGACCTTTATTGGGACAAAACATTTATCGAAGCCCAAAAGAAATCGTTTAGAATGCAAGTCGAATGGGCCAAAGAGCTTAATTTGCCTATTGTAATTCACGCGCGTGATGCTTTTGATGAAATCTTTGAAATTGTAGACGAGATTAATGATGTCTCCCTCCGAGGAGTGTTTCATTGTTTCACTGGAACCTTAGATCAGGCCAATCACATTTTAGATTACGGCGGATTTAAACTAGGTATCGGTGGAGTCTTGACTTACAAAAATGCCAAAATCGATGAGGTAATCAAGGAAATCGCTTTGGAACACTTGATTTTAGAGACGGATTCGCCTTATTTGCCTCCAGTACCTCATAGAGGAAAGCGCAATGAAAGCTCATTTATTTTGCATGTAGCGGAAAAATTAGCCGATGTTCATGGTGTAACGCTCAAAGAAATCGAAGAAAGAACCTCAATTAATGCGATTGAAATTTTTAATTTGAGCACTTAAATCAATAAAAGCAACAACTTACTACAGTATTCGCATAGTGATACACGATTATTGAAATAGATACGTATAATTGATGGAAGCAAAACCTAAAGTACTTATAGTCTATACCGGAGGTACAATTGGTATGATAAAAGATCCGGCAACTGAAGAGTTGTCAAATGTGGATTTTAACCTCATATCGCATCATGTACCTGAGATCAATCGATTAAATATTGATGTAGACAGCTTAAGCTTTGATGAACCAGTAGATTCTTCAGAGATTAATATAGAGCGCTGGAAGGAAATTGCTGAAACGGTCTTTGAAAATTATTTACAATACGATGGGTTCGTGGTTTTACACGGTTCGGATACAATGGCATTTACAGCATCAGCATTGAGTTTTATGTTTGATGGATTACAAAAGCCAGTGGTTCTTACCGGGTCGCAACTACCAATAGGTGTAATTCGCACGGACGGAAAGGAAAATTTAATAACTGCATTGGAAATCGCTGCTGCAACAGACGAAAATGGCAAATCCCTGATCACAGAGGTTGCTGTCTATTTTGATTATAAATTGTTCAGAGGTAACCGATGCACGAAAGATTCAGCTGAAAATTTTGAGGCGTTTAGATCACCCAATTATGCTGAATTAGCTACGGCTGGGGTTCATCTTCAATACAATTTTGATAAACTCTATAG
>JABSPC010000511.1 GCA_013215515.1 Crocinitomicaceae bacterium | reverse complement strand
TTCTTTGTTATCAATGGGTGCAAATAAAAGAATCGCAGCAAAAACAAGCAAGCTGGTTACAATAATTATCGTCTTAAAGTTCATTTTTCCCATACGCGAACTAAAATAGTTTAATTAATTCATAATTATTAATTGATAATTGATAATTATATTTGCAACATGGAACTAAAACGTCTCAACAAAGCGATTGCGGAAACAGGATATTGTTCGCGTAGAGCTGCGGATCGACTCATTGAAGAGGGAATTGTAAAAATTAATGGCAAAGTAGCTGAATTGGGTACAAAAGTATCTGAGCAGGATGTCATATCGGTTAATGATGAGGTAATTACGAAAGAAGTTCGAAACATTTACCTTGCGTTTAATAAGCCCATGGGAATTGAATGTACGACGGATGAATCTATTCCAAAGAACATCGTTTCTTACATTAATTATCCAGAGCGAATCTACCCTATTGGACGTTTGGACAAACCAAGCGAAGGACTTATTTTCATGACTAATGATGGAGATATTGTCAATAAGATCTTACGTTCTAGAAACAACCACGAAAAAGAGTACGTTGTTGTTGTAGACAAAGTAATTACAGATGATTTCCTTAACGGAATGCGAAATGGAGTTCCTATTCTAGAACAAATTACGAAGAAGTGCAAAGTCACGAAAGTAGACCCGAGATGCTTCAATATTGTTTTAACGCAGGGCTTAAACCGTCAAATTAGAAGAATGACTGAGCATTTTGGCTTTGAAGTAAGAAAGTTACGACGCATTCGAATAATGAATGTAGAATTGGGTAATCTTCAAAAAGGAGAGTACCGTGATCTTACTAAGACTGAATTTGAAGAATTGAATAATTTGATTGGAGAATCTAGTAAGACAGTTGATTAATTAAATTAGATTTAGAATCGTGATTTTGACAAATCACTTCCCTTGGACAGAAATAAGAGAACACTCCCTTAGACAATCCCCCCGCACTACCTTTTACATATTATTCAAACCATTGAACCTTTTCATTTTTGATAAAGGCTTATTTCGCAGTACCTTGTGGACACAAACCACTCACATGAAAAAAACATTTTACGCTCTATTTGCTATTTGTACTGCGACCGCTTCATTTGCACAAGCTCCAGTTTACAACAGATGCATGACACCTCAAGCAATTGAATATCAAGAAAACCTGACTCCTGGATACATCCACGATATCACTTCAGTATTTAATAATGCACATTCTTACGTTTCGAATCCTGAGGCAAAATTGAATAGCACATATACGATTCCGGTTGTTGTTCACATCGTTTATGACATTGCAGCTCAGAACATTGATGATTCAGTTGTAATTAATCAAATCAATAGTTTAACAGACGATTACAACCGTCTAAATGCCGATACGGTTAACATGCGCGCGGATTTTGATATTGTCAAAGGAAATCCTAGTATCAGATTCAAACTCGCCCAAATAGATGAGTTCGGAAACCCGACGACTGGAATCACGAGAACAAATACGACTCTTACATCATTTGGTTCAATCGCAATAATCGGAGGAGACTTTAGTGATCTCGAAAAGGTCAAAAGTACGGTCGATGGCGGTCATGATCCTTGGGATCAATCGCGTTATTTAAACATTTGGGTTTGTAATATGTCTGTGAGTTTCTTTGGACAGGAGATTACTGCTCTGTTGGGATATGCAACACCACCTTCTAACATGCCAAACTGGCCTCCTGGGTCAACGAATGGGCTTAGCGATGGTGTTGTAATTCAGTACCAAGCTTTCGGTAGTAATAACCCAAACATACTTGACGCAGGAGGTGGACCAATAGAAGTTCTAGGAAGAACGTGCTCACATGAAGTTGGACATTACTTAGGATTGCGTCATATCTGGGGAGATGGAGATTGCACAGCAGAAGATGGCATTGACGATACTCCTAACGCAGATGCTCAATCAAGTCAAGATTGTGATCCAACGAAAAACACGTGCGTTGACAATATCCAAGGCGTTGATTTACCAGATATGATTGAAAACTATATGGACTATTCATCTGAAGAGTGCCAAAACAGTTTCACTCAAGGACAAGTAAGTTTGATGCATGGAGTTTTACAAGATCAACGCTATGACTTGGTTCATGGAAACGCAGCCTCAATCGATGAGGTTAAGGAAATTTCTTGGCTGATTTCGCCAAATCCAACTGACGGAGAAATTACGCTCAACTCAATTGACCCAATTCAAACTATTAAAATTATTTCTCTCGCAGGAAAGATTGTTATTCAGGTTCAACCAACTGGAAATGAAACTACAATCGATTTACAAAATCTTGAAAGTGGAATTTATTTCGTAACGATTGAAGCGAACGGAATTCATTCTAGCCAGCGAGTTGTTGTAAAATAAGTACCACCTAACCAATGTTAAGCCCCATTTCTTTTGTGAATTGGGGGCTTTTTGTACCTTCATAAATAGATATGCTCACAGCCTTACTTCTTTTAATATTTATCGTATTTCTTGCTACAAGAGTTTCAAAAGCCCCTGGGAGTAAAGGGAAATCTTTTTTATTTCGGTACCGAAATAAAAAAGATTTCCCTTTACTCCCAGGGGCTTTTGAAACTCTTGTAGCAAGAA
>JABSPC010000510.1 GCA_013215515.1 Crocinitomicaceae bacterium | reverse complement strand
TAACTATACTAACTATTAACCTAACCATAGTTTCTTTGCTTGAGCTGAATTAAAACTGAAACAAAGAGGCTAGCGTATGAATAGTTTAGCAATATGACTACCGCTAGCTGAGCTGTGGCAGGAGATCAGGTAGATTCCGGTAGATAATTTTGTGTTAAGTTGAAGTACTGTTCGTTTTGTGTTCGACGATAGGTCAATTTCATCTGTATAAAGAGCTTGACCAGCGGCATTTAGAACTTACACATTTAAAATTTCATTCGGAGAGGATTCATGGAATAACGTGATTGAATTCCCTTCTTCATTGTAGAATACATCTTCAGAACGGCATGTTTGATTCAAAGCAATTGAATTAAATGTCGCGCTGCGTCCGTCGAAATCAACTTGGCGCAATCGATAGTAATTTACTGTTCCTGAGTTGTCATCATCAATCCATTCATAATATGATGCATGATAGCTATTTCCAACTCCATCCACTTTATCTACGGCTTCGAATTCACTATAAGTATTCATTTTCTCAACAAGGAAATAAGAGTTGTTGTGCTCCGTCGCTGTTTCCCATTGAAGGATGTTGTTTTGGTTTCTGCACTGTCCCGTAAACGATGTTAATTCTACAGGAAGGATAACAATTGATCCACAGGAGCCTGAATAGTCAGGAGGTGTTGGAGTTGCAGTGTATAGCGTGTTCGAGCTAAGTGTTCTGGTTACGTTCGAGCCATACTTAGTCGGAATCGTTCCGAAATACGTTGCGTTAATGCTAGTTGCGGTTCCAGAGTATAAATTATAATTACCTCCTGTTAAGAATTGGCAATCTCTCATGGTAATATTTGTAGGTTCGTTGAGAAATTGCACCTCCCTAATTTCCTCTGTTGTTACTGATTCTCGTGTTGGATACATTAACAAATGATGTGTTCGCACCTTCAATTCTTAATCCACCTCCGTCAAATAGGGTCTTGTCATTGCCTGATAGAATGTAATCCTCAATATTTAATGTGTTGTTGTTCCCATATAATTCAACGCCGCCTGTATAAGCTTTTCCTGGTGAATTGCAATAGCTTCCTCCACCTCTTAATGTAACTTTGGCATATGATAATACAGACAATGCTGGATTTCCACCGCTTGCTCCATTGTTGTAGAAACTTACATTTTCAAAGAGCACTCCAGTTACAGGGGATCCAGATGTTCCGTCAATTGTGATTGCTTGTGCGCTATGCCCTGGCGTTTGAGTTCCGTTGTTTTCGTATCCGATAATGGACATGTTTGAGAAAGAAGTGTTACTTGCCTTTATGTACATGAAAAAGGCCGTAGCCGCTCCTGCCAATTGATTATCGATAATGGTTAAATCATAGCCAGCACCAATAAATGAGATGCCCGGTTTGGAAGCAGGAATCGTAAAGTCTGTTTCGCCGTTGTAAGTTCCAGCATCGATGTAGATTTTATCTCCATAAGTCAATGAGGCTCCATGTGTTGATAATAGATTCGCTAAAGTTAATTTCGGGTCCGATACGGATGTCCCAGCGTTACTGTTACTTCCACCAGTTGTTGTGAAAGCGTCTCCTGAAGTAGAGTTGTCATTTACGTAGTAGTCTGTGCTAAATGCGTTGATCGAAAAAAGCACCAATACAACTGTCAACCGTTGGGCAAACGGAATTGATCGGGTATGTAGATTCTTTAGTATAACGAACATAGTAATATAGTTTCTCCCAAACTGAACATGTTTCATGAAAATTCAAGCCATGAGTTCGTAATTGGTTGGGCTAACTTAGAGCTAATCTTCCGAGAAATAAATATTAATTGGTGTGTGGCTACAATAGGGTGTGAAGCCCTAGTGTTAGGGGGGGGGAAGTGCTAGAAAATGACGTTGAAC
>JABSPC010000051.1 GCA_013215515.1 Crocinitomicaceae bacterium | reverse complement strand
TATTTCTTCATCAGGAGTAAATAAAATTCTAACTGTAGGATGTTTAATCTCTGGGTTAGACAGAATGTGATTTGCAAAATCCATGATTATTGTCACGCCTGCCTTGTCATCAGCACCGAGTAAAGTAAGTCCACTTGCAGTAATTAAGTCGCTACCAATTTTATCAGTTAAATAAGGATGTTGCTCAACTGTAATTATTTGATTTGTATCGTCCGGCAAAGTAATAGGTGCTCCTGTATAATTCCTGTGAACAATGGGCTTTACATTCTTTCCTGTTACGTCTGGTGCCGTGTCCATGTGTGAACAGAAGCAGATTGTTGGGAGAGAATCATTACCAGTGTTATTAGGTATCGTTCCGAAAACGTAACCCCATTCGTCCATTTCAGCATCTTCTATGCCCATATCCAATAATTCTTGAAGAAGTTCTTTTCCAAGATCCTTTTGAATCATTGATGAAGGGAATGTGCTTGAATTTGGATCTGCCGTAGTATCTATTTTGGCGTATTTTATAAAACGGGATTCAACCGTTGAGTTGTAATTTTGCATGTAATTTATTTGATACTCAAAAGTAATCATTTTGATGAAAAACAATCAGGTATTTGCGGTAACGAAATAAGTATTGCGTATTATTGATTCTAACAAAATCTCAGAATGAAAAAGTTATTTCTTCTCGCTTTCATATTTGTAGGTGTTTCGACATCGGCACAAAACTTTATAGTTATAGATGCGTCGAAAAAACAAAGGCAATTTTCGATTATGACAATCCCTAGAGTTATGTGAATGTACTTCTCGGTAATCATGATTACATCTCCTATTTTGATAATTATTACATGAATGACAATAGCTTGTCAGAATTGAATAAGAAACAACGCTCCGAGCTTTTTCCGTACGTTAGGAAGCCCAGGCACAATACCATTGATTGACGAGGACCCAACATCTTCGGATTTTGGAGAGTACTTGATTGTAGTCGATTCTGGGTCGGGAATGGAATCGTATGTTTACGATGCCCCGGACACATCATTCTTAGATTTAAAAGGAATCACGAGAATTATTCTTGAATATACGGAAGTAAAAGGGCCGATATTTGAACGCGTTAAAAGTGTAATTTTCTGTAAGATTTATAAAACTCAGTATGTTCCAGTAATGCAATTCAATGGAAATGCCATTCTAAATCTTAATGGTTTTCATTTTAGCAATGCTATTTCAGACGATCAACTTTTAGAACTTACAAAACGAGATGTGGAAAGTTATTGGAGTCAACTTCGAAATGCTGTAAGAGATAAAGAAGGGGTTAATCCAGGATATAATGTTTTTCCTTACTCGGACTTTTTTTTGTGGTGGACTAAGTACCAATATGAACCGAAAGAATTTGAAGAATCGAATGATTTGAAATACTCATATTTTGAGGACCCAAATCGATATTCATTTGATTTCTGGTATAGAGAAACATTAACGAAAAATTCTAAGTTTCTGGATACAATTTTAAACGATTTCGATTCAGTAGAGTACGTGCTTGTTGAAAGTAGCGTCCCTCAAATGGACAATGATCCTATGTCAGAAACTTATGGAGAGGATTTATTGATTTTGGATTCTACTGGAGAGTGGGTTTACATTTATCCCGATCCAATCATATTTTTTGGTTGGTAGAATTTGTTCCAGATGCAGCCTATGCTGTTAGTTCTATTGTGGATAATGGTTCTGGCTTCAGGGTCGAATTGGAGAATTTAATCTTCGCCAAGCAAATTGATGGAATTGAACATGTCGTTTTTTACCAAAGGATAGATGAGGATTGGAGAAACCTAGTAGGAAAGGAAATAATTTTTGAACAAGATTGGGTTTCTTGGAACTCTGAATTCATCAAAGTTTTGGAAAAGGGAAAGAAAATCGATGGGAGCAAATTGAAAAATCGTGCTAAAATGAATATGATAGATTCTTTTTGGTACAGCAATGAGATGTAAGAACAAAAAAACTCCCGCTAAAATTTAGCCGGAGTTCCTTAATAATATTTGTTTTCGCTTAGAAAATCTCAACAGGAGAAAAGTGAAAATCGCTTTCGATTTGTGCGTTATCATCAGAATCAGATCCGTGAACTGCATTTCTTCCTTTGCTTTCAGCATAAGCCTTACGAATTGTTCCGTCAGCAGCTTCAGATGGATCAGTAGCACCGATTAAAGCTCTAAAGTCTTCAACTGCGTTTTCTTTTTCCAAGATAGCAGCAACGATTGGTCCAGAAGTCATGTATTCAACCAACTCTCCATAGAAAGGACGTTCTACATGAACCGCGTAAAATTCTTTTGCTTGCGCATCAGATAATTGTGTGTACTTCATTGCCTTGATCGAGAAACCAGCTTCTGTGATCATTCCGATAATGTTTCCGATGTTCCCGTTCTCAATTGAGTCAGGCTTCAACATTGTAAAAGTTCTATTCGTTGCCATCTTATTTTGTGTATTTCAAATTTTGCGCATCGCTTGCGCCAAAGTAATTTATTAAAAAATTGTGTCTAAGCTTTGTTTGCTTCAACGACGGCGCAAAGATACACAATTCTTAAAAGTATAGTGTATTATGTTTGAGAAGAATTTGTTAGATTTGTCTAACTTTTTAAAAAGATAATTGAAAAAGTATGGAGCCGGTAATTGGAAGTTATAGTTGGTACAACGAGATGGTAACGTATTTGGGGTCAATCGATCCTGTTCTTGCTGCATTCTATGCAACTATGTTTACGTGGTTTTTAACTGCACTCGGAGCCAGTCTTGTTTTCTTTTTTAAAACACTTCATCGTGGTGTCCTAGATGCAATGCTTGGTTTTACCGGTGGTGTTATGGTTGCGGCTAGTTTTTGGTCGCTCTTGGCTCCAGCAATTGAAATGTCTGAAGTTACGTATCCATCAATGAAATGGATGCCTGCAGCTGTTGGTTTTCTAGTGGGGGCATTATTTTTATTCGTATTGGATAAAATTATGCCACACCTTCATATTAATTTCCGTGAGGATGAGAAGGAGGGGGTTAAGACCGAATGGCATAAAACAACTTTACTCGTAATGGCAATCACGCTGCACAATATTCCTGAGGGATTAGCTGTCGGTGTTGTTTTTGGTGCCGCTGGAATGGGAATTGATGGAGTTACGACTGCAGCTGCTGTGAGTTTGGCAATTGGAATTGGAATTCAAAATTTCCCAGAAGGATTCGCTGTTGCAATGCCATTGAGAAGACAAGGTGTAAGTAGAAGAAAGAGCTTTTGGTATGGCCAGATGTCTGCAATTGTAGAGCCAATATTTGGTGTGATAGGAGCAATGGCGGTTATATATATGGAGCCTATTTTACCTTATGCTTTAGCTTTTGCAGCGGGTGCAATGATTTATGTTGTTGTGGAAGAGGTAATTCCTGAGACCCAGAGAGATAAGTTTACAGATGTCGCTGTTCTAGGCTTTATAGGAGGTTTCCTTATAATGATGATTCTCGATGTTGCGTTGGGTTAGAAAATTTAACATTTTTTTAATCAAAAAAGTATTGCCAATTGAATTATTACAATTAGATTTGTACCACACAGAGAGGTAAAATAAATTTTACTTATTTGGGTTTTATAGTTTTAGCATGGTTTAGCAAAAAGAGGAATAAGTTTCACGAAAACTTGTTCCTCTTTTTGGTTTTAAGAGTTTTATGTACATTTAACGGAACGAAAAATTAACTAACTATGAAATCCACCCTACTTTCCTTTTTATTTATATCCGCGGCATATTTATTAAACGCTCAAACTCAGGGGATTTCATATCCATCCGTGGGTAGAGGAGTGGCTACAACATTTGTTAATGACTATCATAGTCTTGGAATTAATAACTCCGCTTTGGGCTGGGGAAATGAATATGGAAAGAAGTTTACGACAGGAATGTCGGAATTTAGTTTGGGTTTTTATTCTGATTCATTGTCTTCTGAACGATTAAAGAAATTATACAAAGCGATTCGAACGGATATGAAAGGTGAGGAGCCAGCTGAGGGCTTGTGGGAAGAACAACGCGATTTTGCTCAGGATTATGCGCAAACAGGTATCTCAATGGACGCAAGTTATAACTGGATCGGATTTTCTTATCACAATGAAAAATTAGGTGGCTTGGCATTCAGTATTTCAGAGCACTACAATTGGTATTCAAAATTGAATGAGGAGACAAGTGATATTATTTTCCAAGGGAAACTCTCTTCTTACTTCGATCAATTGACCGTTGTTTATGGAGTGGATACAACAATGATTCCGAATACAGGAAACGTTCCTCAAGATTCATTGGATCACGTTATTGAAGGAACGGTTTCAGTGCCATTGAATATAGGTGCCATTACAAATGGTTCTACGGTTCAGTTTACATGGAACCGTCATTATAACTTTGGCTACGGTAGAAAGATTTTCGGGAATGATTCAACATTTGCTGTTTATGGAGGTCTAGGTGGCCGTTTCATTCAGTCAATGGCGATGTTTGATATGGTTTCTGATGATGATGGAATAAGAATGTATTCTGCTATGTCACCAAGTTACAATCTTGATTATGGATCAATTGCGAATTTGAATCCTTCGAATTTTACAGAAGCTGGATTCATTCCTAAGCCGGTTGGTGTAGGATATGGGGTTGATATATCTGCAAGTGTCAAAATTTTGGGAATGTTAAAAATTGCTGCAGCCGTAAATAACATTGGTTCTGTAAAGTACACACGAAATGTATACAGTATAAATGACACACTTGTAGGAAGTATGACGCTTTCTGGAATTAGCGATTATAACGTTACAAATTCTGTTGAACCATTATTGCAAGAGGGAGGACTGTTCACTTTAGTTGGAGAAGAAAAACACATAGTGAAAAATGCAGGAACAATAAGATTCGGAGCAAGTATTGACATTGGTAAATTTGCAAGTTTTGGAATTGATTTGGTAGCGCCTTTTAATAAGGACAACCCAGGAAGCTTGGCAAATGGAATCATCTCTGTAGGTGGTGATATTAAGCCAGCAAAATGGATTACGTTAAGCGCTGGGTACTTAGGAGGTGGGATTTACAAGCACAACGTCCCTGTTGGTGTTAATTTCATTATTGGCGGTGGAACATACGAATTTGGAATTGCCTCTAGAGATGCTTTGTCTTTCTTTTTAGATAGTTCGAGCAGTATTTCTACAGCGTTTGGATTTGCAAGAGTTCGTTTCTAAAGTGATTTTAAAATAGCTTTAAATTCGGAGAGAATCATTGCGGTTGCTCCCCAAACGACCCTGCCTTCAATGTCGAAGTAAGGGATGTCTTTTTGTTTGAATCCATTTTTAAACTTTAAATCGATACGTTTTAAACGAGTTGAATTCAATAGATTATCTATTTCAAAAGTGAATATTTCATCAACTTCTCTTTCGTCAGGCTTTAAACTTGGAAGTGGATCAACGAAGAAGATGTAAGGTTGAACCAGAAATTTGCTCACCGGAATATATACTTCACTCAGTCGGCCAACTGTTCTCATTAAACTTGGTTCTAAGTCTATTTCCTCCATGCATTCTCGCTTGGCGGTGTATTCTAGATCGACATCAGTTGCATCCATCTTTCCTCCAGGGAAACTTACCTGACCACCATGCGTTCCTTCATATTGAGGACGTTGAATCAGCACGCAACGAATGGAATTTGCTTCTTCGAACAAAACAATGCCCACAGCTGATTTTCGATAATCTATTGCTCGTTTCAATGCTTCTTGTGAGAAAGACCTATTTATGGGCATTAAATCCGCATGTGCCTTTTCGCCAGGGAGTTTGTTTTTTAAAGCGGATTGTAGCCTATCGATGAAGTGCTCCGACATTTTACTCTACGGAAGAAATGATCTCAATGAAATCGTCGTGTAGATACCCCATGTTTTCCTTCTTACCAATTAGTTGTAACACATAGAACTTCGAATTTATTTGAAGAGTAGCCATAAAATAAGTCAGTGGGTCTTCATTTTTGAATTCAGATCCACTAATAACTTGAATGTATCCTGGATATTTAACTGAACTAGGAACGGCCTTCTTAATTGATACATTTGACTCATCCAAAGTGCTTAACCTCTTCCCTAAATAGGCGTCGTGAACCGCATCCAATTCATCAATTTCTTCTTCGAAGGCGTATTGAAATGCTTCAGCTTCAGATCGTGAAAAGGATTCTACGGTAAAATAAAGATATAACTCTGGAATAACTCTAACATCGGCATCGTCTTGAATAACCATGTCATTGAAATTCAACCTCATGAATAATTCAGAAAGCTTGAAGTTTATTCCTTTATGATAATAGCCTAGAGGTTTCGGCAAATCCATGTTGTTTTCTTGAATCAGTTCCAAAGCAGACTTGGGACTCTTTTCCGGACAAGCAGTTACCAGGAAAAATCCTGCACATAGAGTTATAATTATTTTGATCTTCACGTTTACGAATATACAATTTATGCCCACATTTTGATTAGAATTTTTGGAATTTGATGTATCTTTGCGCCGTCGTTGAAGCAATTAGGGTTTAAACATTAAAATTTTAATTATTTACTTTGGCGCAAATGATGTGCAACTTTTTAATTAAAATATACATAGCATGCAACTGTGGAATAAATTAAGTAAAGAGGATCTTGAGGCTCAATTAAGAGAGAAAGGGACAAAATTTGTGACTATTTCTTTTTATCAATATGCCAATATAGAAGACCCTCAATCATTCAGAGATCACCTGTTTCAAATGTGGTCTAATCTAGAAGTAGTCGGAAGAACATATGTCGCACATGAAGGTATTAATGCCCAAATGTCAATTCCAGTTAAAAATCTAGATCAATTTCGAAAGGAACTCTATGAGATTGATTTTCTAGATGAGGTAAGACTTAATATTGCCGTTGAGGAAGCGTCAGCTGGATTTCCATTTATTAAATTAAAAGTTAAAGTCAGAAAGAAAATTTTGGCCGATGGATTGGAGGATCAATCATTTGATGTGACCAAAAAAGGGAAGCATCTGTCGGCGCAAGAGTTTAACGAGCTTACGGATGATCCAGATACGATTCTTATTGATTTTAGAAATCACTATGAGTCTGAAGTAGGTCATTTTAAAGGAGCAATTACTCCCGACGTTGATACGTTTAGAGATTCTCTACCATTAATCGAAGAGAAATATTTAAAAGGAAACGAAGATAAAAACGTGGTCATGTATTGCACCGGTGGAATTCGTTGTGAAAAGGCCTCAGCTTGGTTTAAACATAAAGGATTTGACAAAGTACATCAATTAGAAGGTGGAATTATCAACTATGCTAACCAATGTTCAGATCAAGGGGTAGACAATAAGTTTGTTGGTAAGAACTTTGTTTTTGATGAACGAAAAGGCGAAAGAATTACTAATGATATTATTTCTGTTTGTCATCAATGTGGTGTGCCTGCTGATGATCATACGAATTGTGTAAATCAAGCCTGTCACCTTCTATTTATTCAATGCGAATCATGCTGCAAAAAAATGGAAAATTGCTGTATTCCTGAATGCCAAGAGATCATTAATTTACCCGAAGAAGAACAAAAAATAATACGCCAGCAAACTACAGTTAGCAATAAGATCTTTAAAAAAGGACGATCTGAAAAGTTGCCGTTTTCATCCTGAGTTCATCGTTGGGCAAAAGCAAGGGCTAAAAGTGTATATTTGAAAATAACTAAAAAGAAGATTAAACGTGATTCAAGCTATAAAATGGGACATGACTCCCGAATTAATTGATGGTTGGAGTACTCCAAATTTATATGGATTACTTTTCGTTACAGGTTTAATTATTGGGTATTTTGTAGTGAAACGAATGTTCAAAAAGCAGGAAATTTCGGATGCAATCCTTGATAAACTGGTTTTTTACATGATTCTAGCTACCATCGTTGGTGCTCGTTTGGGACATGTATTATTCTATGGCCCTTATTGGGATGAACGCTATTCTGATGGAACGATTGCAATTAGAGGATATTTTGACCACCCTATGGATATCATTAAGGTCTGGGAAGGCGGTCTCGCAAGTCATGGTGGTGTTATTGCAATCTTGATCTCGTTATTTATTTTCTCCAAGTGGGTATCTAAAAAACCTATGCTTTGGATTTTAGATCGAATAGCAGCTCCTGGTGCTATAGCGGCGTGTTGTATTCGATTGGGTAATTTAGTGAACAGTGAAATCGTTGGAGATAAAACGAATGTTTCATGGGGATTCAAATTCATCCATCATGATTGTCGGACTTCTGATGTTAGCTTATGTGATTGGGCACTAATTGATGCTCGTCATCCATCTCAATTGTATGAAGCAATTGCGTACTTATTGGTTTTCTTGATCCTCATTTTTATGTATTGGAAACGCAATGCTTGGATGCGTCAAGGTGTGATGTTCGGAACTTTTCTAATTCTTCTTTTTGGAGCTCGATTCTTAATTGAGTTTACTAAAATCCCTCAGGTTGATGGCCGTGCAGGATGGACATTGAATACAGGTCAGTGGTTGAGTATTCCGTTTGTGATGGCTGGAATCTATTTCCTTTGGAGAGGATTGAAAAGTAAACCTGTACCATTTGTGCCTACATCCACTCAAGGTTCTATTGAAGAAAACGAAAAAACTACGTAATAGTTCGTGAAAGCGAGTTATTTGTCTGTTACTGCTCATTTCCTACATCATAAAACCTTATTTTAGGTATATTTAATGACCTATTTTAAATTAAGTGAATTATGATGGAGTGGTTTAATGGTCTGGAATTGTTTGAACGCGTTTATTGGTTAATTGCGCTTCCTTCATCTCTGTTTTTCTTATTTATAATGGTTACAAGTTTTCTCGGAGGCGATGCTGATGCAATATTTGCTAAAATGGATGCCGAAGCACGCGGTACGTACCAAATCCTAAGTAAGCAAGCAGAAGGGTTCAAAGAATTAGTTGCAGCTGCTGGAGATAACTCTCAAGATGCTGTGAAAATTATGATTGCTGATAAACTTCCTGAATTGGTTCGTTTACAATCTGAAGCGATTAAGAACATTAAAATTGATAAAGTTACTGTTTGGGATTCTGGAAAAGGGTCTTCAGGTAAGTCGTCAACGGCAGATTTTATCTCAGGACTTTACGGCTCTGTTCCACCATTACAAGAAATGTTTAATATGGCAGGAATGGACTTACCAGAGTATTTGAAAGGTAAAACTCCAGAAGGAGCAAATACAGTGATGAAAAACGACAATGTTCAGAATACCGATATTCAAGACGTTGAAGATGAAAATGAAAAAGATTTGGAAGAATAATTTCTGATCAAACAATAATATGACTCTCTCTCAGTTCAATTGGGAGGGAGTTTTTTTGTAAGCTACTCTTCGATAAGTTCAATCTTTTCCGCAACGAAAACACCTTTCTTGATCACACCTTTTACTTTAGCTTTACGCACAACCGTACACAATCCATCTTTAGCGTGAGCGTCACCGTGTTCATCAATTGCAGATCCCTCAACATAGTAATCTTTACCATCAATTCTGATAGCTAAGGCACAATCGTCTCCCGTCATTTCGAAATTACAAATCCCACATGAAACATCGTAAGTTCCTTCAATCGTTGTGTTTGTGTTTTTCATTGTTGCGCAAGAAGCGATTAAGAAAACGATAGCGGATAGAGATATTACTTTAAGCATACTTGATATTATTTAATCTTAATTATTTTATTGAATTCCATGTTGTGTACATCGCCTCTTGTTGAGGTCTGCCATCTTCAATTTCTCGAAGCGGCTCACATTCTATAAGTGTTTCTTGACATTCTTTAGGTAGTGCTTGGTACAAAGCAGTTCCTTTCGTTTTCCAAGAAATCATTTCGTCACTAACATCTTTAATTTTTTTCGCTGGGTTACCAACGATTAAACTTCGCTCTTCAAAACTAGAATTCGCCGAGACAAAACTCAATGCACCAACAATAGATTCATCTCCGATTGTCACATCATCCATTATCACACTATTCATGCCAATCAAACTGTTCTTTCCAATTGTTCCGCCGTGGATTATCGCTCCATGGCCAATGTGAGCTCCTTCTTTCAAAGTAACAGTTGTTCCTGGGAACATATGTATCGTGCAATTTTCCTGAATGTTGCAACCGTCTTCAATAATGATTTGTCCCCAATCTCCGCGAATCGCAGCTCCCGGCCCGATATAAACATTTTCACCGATAATTACGTTACCCGTTACACTCGCTTTCGGATGTATAAAACTACTTTCCTTAACGACGGGTATAAAACCATTGAATGAGTATACAGACATGTGGAATTTTAAATTTGATTTTTAAAAGTAATAAAGATCGTTCGAAATCGTCTAAATTCATACAATATTGTTTGCTATGGAATTATTGTTTGTTTACAATGCTGAAAAGGATTTGATCAATGGCGCCATTGATTACGTACATAAAGTTTTTAAACCGTCCACCTATAAATGTGATCTATGCCAGCTAACTTATCATAATTTAGGTCAGAGATCGAGTTGGAAGAAATTTAGGAAGAGTACAAACGCCGACATCTCTTTTTATTACTTCAAAGGGTTTGAAAAAAAGTTCAACGAATCACATGATTATCCCGTTGTATTAAGGAGGGATAACGGAGAAAATACTGTAGTTTTAAATCGTCAAGAATTAAGCGATATTGACACTGTTGAAGATTTGATATCGAGAATACAGAAAATTATTAAAAAACACTGATTAAGAATGAGTTATTGCGAATACTGTGAGAAGCCAGAGGCGAATGAAGTTCATAAAAAGTACCATGAATTGTACTATGGTTTTCCTATCGAAGATGATAACGAATTGTTCGGGAGGTTAATAATGGAGATCAATCAAGCTGGACTTTCTTGGGAGACAATCTTGAATAAAGAACAGAATTTCAGAAATGCGTATTCGAACTTTACAGTTGAACATGTTGCGCAATATGATGAAAGTGAGCGCGAACGGTTGTTGTCTAATGCGGGAATTATTAGAAATAAGTTAAAGGTAAATGCTGCAATACACAACGCTCAACAAATTTTGCAGTTGAAACAGGAATTCGGTAGCTTTAGTAATTGGTTGAACGAAAATCATCCTTTATCGCGTGAAGAATGGACTAAATTGTTTAAAAAGACGTTTAAGTTTGTAGGTGGTGAAATTGTTAATGAATTTTTAATGAGTACGGGTTACTTGCCTGGCGCTCATATAGAAAGTTGCTCGGTTTTTGAAGAGATATTGAAGTCGAACCCAAAATGGAAAGAGATATGAAATTATATACGATACTATTAGCACTTTTAATTTCGGGCAGTGTTTCTGCTCAGATTGGAGTCAGCGCAGGAGCAACTATGCTCAACGCCTTTGGGAATCCAAAACCTTACGGTGGAATGCATCTCACTATTGAATATCCAAGTAGTGAATCCGTTACGTTTTATGGTAAATTGTCGCATTTGTTTAAACAACGACATACAGATTCGTCTTTGATTTCAATTATAGCATATGATTTTGCAACCACTCCATACATTAAAAATATTGGAGGATTATCTTCTTTGAATTATACATTTATTGAAGGGGGGACAAAATATTACCTTGGCAATGGTTATGATTTTGGATTTGCTGCATATGGCGGACCCAATGCATTTTTGGCATTTAACAGTGTGAAAATGAAATACGCGGAATACGATGAGACTTTGTATGCACTTCCTGAAGATTACGGTCGTAAAGCTTCCATTGTCAGTTTTGGAGTAGGGTTTAATGGAGGGGTGAAATATTCTATCGAAAGAATTGGTACAGTTTACTTTGACTTAGGGTTGCAGTATATTATCAGAGCCTATGAGAATAACAATATGGCCTATTTAGAAGGATGGCCAAGATTGAGTCAGTTGATGTTCAATTTCAACCTTGGATTTAGAAGAGATATTCTTTGGTAGACTCCCTTTCATTTTTAACGAATGCATAATACACTCTTCGCAGATAGCGGAGGAACAGGTACGGGATGGGTTTATTTAGACTCTAATGGAAACAAGGTCTACTTCGATACGGAAAGTTATCACCCATCGAATTGGAATGAATCATTTTGGTTTAGGTTTGTGTCATTTTGGGAATCAAAAAGACATCTTCTAGGGTACACTTTAAATTTTTATGGTGCAGGATGTTTAAATACAGATTATGCAACTCTTATTCGTGAGAAGTTCGAGTCAATTGGTTTTTCAAATGTAAAAATTAAGTCAGACTTACACGCCGCAGGGTATTCAGTTCATAAGAACGGTAAGGGGGTAGTTATAATTTCCGGTACCGGTTCTGTGTTATTTGATTATTTTGATTTTCATGTCACAAATATTGTAGGAGGAAAGGGACATGTTTTAGGAGATGAGGGCAGCGGATTCTATTTTGGTAAACTAATCATAGAAAAGTATAGAGTAGGAAGTTTAAATGACAGACAGATCTCTATTTTAAATGAACTTTCAGATTTAAGTCGCTTG
>JABSPC010000509.1 GCA_013215515.1 Crocinitomicaceae bacterium | reverse complement strand
TATACAATTTACAACGTGGAGATTATGTAACACACATTGATCACGGCGTCGGGAAATTTTCTGGCTTGGAAACAATTGATGTGAATGGAAAACCCCAAGAGGCAATCCGTCTTTTATACCGAGACAATGATGTATTATACGTCGGGATTCACTCTTTGCATCGCATTTCCAAATTCACAGGTAAGGACGGCGCTGTTCCAAAAATGAACAAACTTGGAACGAATACCTGGGCCACCCTCAAACAAAAGACCAAGAAGAAAATCAAGGAGTTGGCGTTTGATTTAATTAAGCTCTACGCCAAACGAAAAGCCCAAGAAGGTTTTGCATTTAGCCTTGATTCTTACCTCCAAAATGAGTTGGAAGCATCGTTCATGTATGAAGACACTCCCGATCAACTAAAAGCTACAATTGCCGTTAAAGAAGACATGGAATCGAGCACTCCAATGGACCGATTGGTTTGTGGCGACGTTGGCTTCGGTAAAACAGAAATTGCAATTCGAGCGGCCTTTAAAGCAGTTACAGATAGTAAGCAAGTTGCCATTCTCGTTCCAACAACCATTCTATCGTTACAACATACGCGAAGTTTTAAGGAACGATTGAAGGACTTTCCTTGCAATATAGATTACATCAATCGATTTAAATCGGCTAAACAGATAACCGATACTTTGAAAAGATTAGCTGATGGAAAAATTGATATCCTGATCGGAACACACGCTATTGTTGGAAGTCGAGTGAAATTCAAGGATCTTGGGCTGATGATTATTGATGAGGAACAGAAATTTGGTGTTTCCGTAAAAGACAAGCTGAAGACGCTTCGAGCAACTGTCGACACCCTTACCTTAACTGCAACTCCTATTCCAAGAACGCTTCAGTTTTCACTGATGGGAGCTCGAGATTTAAGTATTATGAATACCCCTCCTGCTAACAGGCAGCCCGTTTTGACGGAAGTTATGGAGTTCAATGAAGAGGCCATTCGCGATGCTATTGCATATGAAACATCTCGCGGAGGTCAGGTTTTCTTTGTTCATAATCGACTGCAAAACATCACTGAAATATCAGGAATGATTCAACGATTGTGTCCAGGTATCCGGGTTAGAATTGGGCATGGGCAAATGGAAGGAAAAGCGCTGGAAAAAATCATGATGGATTTCATTAATCATGAATACGATGTTCTAGTAGCGACGACAATTATCGAGTCTGGAATTGACATCTCGAATGCAAATACAATCATCATAAACCAATCTAACAACTTTGGTCTTAGTGATTTGCATCAATTAAGAGGTCGGGTTGGACGGTCAAACAAAAAAGGGTTCTGTTACCTAATTGCACCACCGGCAAGCACGATGACAAGTGAAGCACGAAAGCGTTTAGAGGCTTTGGTTCAATTTTCAGATTTAGCCTCTGGGTTTAACATTGCAATGAAAGATTTGGACATTCGAGGCGCAGGAAATATGCTTGGAGGTGAACAAAGTGGTTTCATTGCCGACATTGGTTTCGACATGTACCAAAAGATCTTAAATGAGGCCATTGATGAATTGCGCGAATCAGAATTTAAGGAGCTATTCGCCGATCGAAACTCGGATAGTTTGACCCAATTCGTTAAGGAATGTGTTCTCGAAACAGATTTGGAAATCAGAATTCCAGATGACTACGTGAACAATGTTGCAGAGCGACTGAGCTTGTACCAGGACATGAGTAACATTAAAGGACAAGAGGAATTAGATCAATTTGCGAAGGAATTAGAAGATCGATTTGGACCGATTCCGGAACGCGTTAGTGAATTTATGCGTTCGTTTAAACTGCGATGGTTAGCGCAAGATTTGGGAATAGAAAAATTGGTTTTAAAATCTGGCAAGATGATCGGGTATTTTATACTTAATCCTAAGTCAGAATACTATCAATCGCCTATATTTACTAAGGTTCTCGACTACATGCAGAAGAACCCGACAGTTGCCAAATTAAGTGAGAAAAATGACCGTCTTCGTATTATTTACGACAGTGTTGAAACGCTTACTGATGCTTACGAGCACATCAATAAAATTCTTAAGCTGGATTAAATTCTATATTTTCAAACTAAAACGAAATTTCCTTCGTTAAGAAAAGAAAACAACAAAAAAGTGAGAATTTTTCAAGCCCTAGCAATACTACTACTTATCAGTTCATGTGCCCACAATCGAATCAAGTTTGTGAAGGTAGCCCAAAGAAAAATAATTGAGGTCGACCGTGAATCGACAACTTCAAGAAATAGCGATTCAGAAGATTATTTAATGGAAAATCAAGTCCCTGATGAAGTTTCAGAAGAAAGTCTTGATTTAGACAAGGTAGAAAAACCGACAAACTCAGAAGCAGAGTCGAATAAAGCAGCAAATCTAGAAAGCAAAAAACCGAACGATAACATTGAACCTAAAATAAGTCAAGAGGCCGTTGATGAAGCTCTAAATGCTGAGGAAGACGCTAGAAAGGCCAAAGCCTTATCCATTGGCTCCGTTTTTCTTCTTTTATCTGGGGTTGTACCATTTCTTCTTGGACTTGGATTTATCGCTTCAATTGTACTCGTGATTTTGGCCCACATTAAATACAGGAGATCTAGGCTATCGAGATTCAATACCGCAATTGGACAAGATGATGAGGAACGTGCTCGAAAATGG
>JABSPC010000508.1 GCA_013215515.1 Crocinitomicaceae bacterium | reverse complement strand
GAACGGTTATTAAGGCAATAAAAAATGATATCGCCATTTATGCAATTCATACTAATTTGGATAATTATAGATTTGGTGTGAATTATGAAATCGGGATGCGACTTGGGTTGAAAAACCTAAAGATATTGTCTCCAAAATCGAATGTATTAAACAAAATTTCATGCTTTGTTCCGAATGATCATTTAGAGGTAGTTTCAAAAGCAATGTTTGACGCTGGAGCGGGAACCGTTGGCGATTATTCCAACTGCGGATTCTTTAGTGAAGGTGTTGGGACGTTTCTACCGAATGAAAATGCAAAACCTTATATTGGGGAAAGTAAAAAGCTAAACAAGATTAGCGAATCTCGATTTGAAGTAATTTGTTCTAGTCATGTTACTGGAACTGTAATTTCTGCAATGATTTCTGCTCATCCATATGAAGAAGTAGCCTACGATATTATTACTTCGGCCAATTTAAATCCATACGAAGGGAGTGGAATGGTCGGAGAGCTTGAGAATGAAGTTGATGAAATAGAGTTCTTGAACTTTGTGAAAAAAGAGTTTAAATGTGGTGTAATTCGCCATACAGAATTGATCGGAACTCCAATTAAAAAAGTGGCGTTTTGTGGAGGGGCAGGAAGTTTTTTATTGAATGAGGCGAAAAAATCAAAAGCAGACATTTTTATTACTGGTGATTACAAATACCACGAGTTTTTTGATGCCGAAGGTCAGATCGTTATCGCTGATATAGGACATTTTGAAAGCGAACAATTCACTTCGGACAGAATAGCCTCAATTTTGAAGAATAAATTCACTACATTTGCGCTTCATTTAACGGTGGTTATTACAAACCCAATAAATTATTTTTGACAGATGGCAAAAACTGCAACTAAAAAAGAGGCAACAGTAGCTGAAAAATTAGACAGTCTATATAATTTGCAATTAATTGATTCTGAGATTGACAGAATTAGAACAGTGCGAGGAGAGCTTCCGTTGGAGGTGCAAGATTTAGAAGATGAGCTTGCTGGACTGGATACTAGAATTGCTAAGATGGAAGATGAGTTGTCAACACTTGATACTGATGTTTCTGATCGAAAAAATGCAAATAAAGATGCCGAAACGGCAATTGCTAAGTATAAAGAGCAACAAAATAACGTTCGTAACAATAGAGAATTCGAATCGATTTCAAAAGAGATTGAGTACCAAGAATTGGAAATTAAATTGAACGAGAAAAGAAGTAAAGAATCTAAAGCTAAAGTTGGGCACAAGAAAGAGATTATTGGTGAGGCTAAAGAGCGTAGAACACTTCGATCTGAAGATTTGGAATCTAAAAAATCTGAATTGGATGAAATAATTGCTGAGACTCAAACTCAGGAAGAGAAATTGTTAAAGAAATCTAAGTCTGCATTGAAAAATTTGGACGATAGATTGGGTGGTGCTTATTCTAGGCTTCGTGTTAACGCGAAAAATGGACTGGCAGTTGTTCCTGTTGATCGTGATTCATGTGGTGGTTGTTTCAATAAAATTCCACCTCAACGTCAATTGGATATCCAAACGAAAAAGAAAGTTATTGCTTGTGAGCATTGTGGACGTGTTTTAGTTCCAGGTGAAGAAGTAGCAGAATAATAAATACAATATTAGTAAGAGCCGTTCCAGTATAATTGGAGCGGCTTTTTGCTTCTCAGACAAGATGAAATTCTCAGATTATAAAATATCAGACGAAATTAAGCAACAACTCGATGCGTTGGGGTTTAGACGTCCAACTGACATTCAATTCAAAGCGATTGGGCATATTTTGGATGGGGAAGATGTAATGGCTATTGCTCAAACCGGAACAGGGAAGACGGCTGCTTTTGCTATTCCTACAATTCATCTTATACAATCAAAGAAAACCAAATACACGAAGGGAACAGTTCGTTGCCTAGTGATGGTTCCAACGCGAGAACTAGCGAAGCAAATAGCTGGAGTATATCGTGAAATTGGAAAATATACAGGCGTTAAGGTATTTGGACTTTTTGGAGGGGTTGAACAAGATCAACAAATTGCCACTTTGAATAATGGTGTCGATGTTGTAGTGGCTACTCCTGGTAGAATGTTCGATTTGATTTCTCAGGGCGAACTCGATCTTTCTAAGGTTGACTATTTGATTTTAGATGAAGCAGATTTAATGTTAGATCTCGGTTTCGCAAAAGATATTTCAGATGTGATGCGGTTTCTTCCTCAAAGGCGTCAAACGTTATTCTTTTCAGCGACAATTTCGAAGAAAATTAAATCATTGGCCTACAACGTGGTTCGAAACGCAATTCGAATTCAAATATCTGCTCATAATCCCGTGGCTAAAAACATCACTCATTCAGTAATGAATGTTGAAATGGATGACAAACGGTTTTTCCTTGAGAATATGATTAAGGAATATCCAGAGAAAAAAGTTATTGTCTTTGCCAGAACAAAAGTACGCGTTAGTCGAATCGTAGAAGCGATGAAGCGTGTTGGGATTGAATCTGAAGCAATGCATGGCGGAATTGAACAAAGAGATCGCTTTGAAATTCTTGATCGGTTTAGAGCATCTGAAAATAAAGTTCTAATCACGACAGATGTTGCAGCTCGTGGAATCGATATTTCAAGCGTGGAGTACGTTGTGAATTATGATTTGCCAGAAGACCCTGAGAATTATGTTCACCGCTGTGGACGGACGGGGAGAGGTAAGAACAAAGGTCAGGCAATTTCATTCTGTAGTGAAGACGAAAAGCCACTGTTGGAAGAGATTGAAAAGTATACTGGTGAAGATATCGAGCAATTTGATATTCCGTTGAGTGAATACCGTGAAATCTTAAACGAAACAGAAGATGGTTCCCATAATTGGCAGCGGTTATTAGATAAGGATAACGAAGAAAGTGACACTCAAGAGGAGTGGTAGGATTAAGAGTCTATCGTTTAAACAATTCATTGCTAAACCGTTAAATGCGCTGTATCAATATATGCGTACATTTTACTTTCTGTAGGTTTTCAGAATTAGGATTTTAATGGTAGCATTTATTTGTCCAAAATTAATCGACACATCCTTGTTGTAAATTAAACACATACTATATCTTTAGTGAAAATTATAACCATCGGGAGTAAGTTCAACGATTACGATATTTATGATTTGATGTTGAGATTTGATTTTTGGACTCCATCTCATCTGGAGTTATGATATATTATATATTAGGGGTACCCCTTTAAATCTCAAGACGTAAATTTTTTACGAGGTGATGATGTTTCTTTGTTTAAAACAAAGGGGAAATGAAAATATTAAAGAGTTTATCGAGAAACGAATTTAGAGCTAAATTTGGCACGCCAGAACAGTGCTTGT
>JABSPC010000507.1 GCA_013215515.1 Crocinitomicaceae bacterium | reverse complement strand
TTAACCTTCTTACAGTAAGCGGCGGTGGCGGCGGACCTGGTGGTGGAGGTGGTGATTGGTTCCACGTAAATGGAGTCGATTACAATGCAGATTTAGATCAATTGGTATTTAGTTCGCGTTTCTTAAGTGAAATTATTATTATTGATCATAGTACTACGACTGCTGAAGCAGCATCTCATTCTGGTGGTAACTCTGGAGCAGGTGGAGATTTCATTTTTAGATGGGGTAAACCGTCAAACTATGGTTCTGCTGGAGCTCAAACAATTGATGCTGCAGTACATGATCCAAGATGGATTGAAGATGATGGCCGTCCAAATGGTGGATACATTCAATTCTTCAACAACGGTGGTGGATCAGGTGGGGTGTCAGTAATTGATGCAATCTCTGCTCCTGAATCAGGATTCATGTATACCATAGCTGGGAATTCTTATGGACCTTCTGCCTACGATTGGAGACATGAGTGTTTAGCAACTTCATCAGGGCAGTCAGCGCACAATAGAATGTCAAATGGAAATACGTTTGTAAACGTTTCAGGTGAGTACATGTATGAGGTTGATGCAAATGATAATTTAATCTGGCAATATGCCGAAGGTCCTACTAAGGCGTTTAGATACGAATGTGATCATGCAGGACTTGAAGTTATTTTAGGAGCTGATCCTTGCGATTTACTTTCTCTTTCTGAAGAAACTTTAGAAGGAATTCAGTTTTATCCAAACCCTTCTGCAACTGGTGTATTTGTCGTAGATGGTGTGAATGTTTTGGATCAAGATGTTCTTATTACTGTAGTTGACGTTTATGGAAAAGTAGTATTCGAAATGAACAATGCTCAGGAAATTGATTTGTCAGCAATGTCAAACGGAGTTTATTTCGCAACATTGAATTTTGGCGATAAAAGTATTGTAACTAAAAAATTATCTTTAGTGCGATAATATCTTGAAATCCAATTTATATATAACCCTCTTGTGCATCCTTTCATGTGGTGCTAATAAAAATCTGATTGCACAATCGGATTTTTACGATATTGATCATATACCAGAAATTCGATTGCAATTTCCGCAGTCGAATTGGGATGATGTCTTGGATAGCCTTTACCTTTTAGGGGAAGATTATCGCCTTGCAGCAGATTGCACAATCGATGGCTTTGCCTACGCTAAAGTGGGAGTCCGTTACAAAGGATTCAGCTCTTACAGTTCAAGTCGGAATAAAAATCCGCTTAATATTGATCTCGATTATGCCTTTTCAGAACAAGCGCATCAAGGATTTCATAAAATTAAGCTTAGTAATGTGATTCAAGATCCTTCATTCGTTCGAGAAGTTCTGTCTTATGAAGTTGCGCGAAAATATATGCCTGCTTCAAAAGCAAATTACGCGAATGTTTACATCAACGATACTTTAATAGGACTATATACAAATGTTGAAGCCGTTAATGGAAAATTCTTGGATGAACATTTTGGCGCTAGTAATACGACTTTCGTCAAAGGAAATCCGGAAACGATAGATTTGAATGGTGAGAACGCGATACAATTACATTCAATTCAATCAATTCCTGCACCATGTCCAAAAGTACAATAATCAAGGAGGCCTTTAAACTAATCAAATTGGGGAACAATTTCTATTATGGGAACATGTTCGGGGATTTCCTCAAAAAT
>JABSPC010000506.1 GCA_013215515.1 Crocinitomicaceae bacterium | reverse complement strand
GTCATTGTTCAAGCTACTGTGCGAGGACCTGATGGTCTAGCTAAAAAAGTCTCGGGGGTATTTCCAATGTAGCTTAACAGGTAATATGAAAAATGGCATTCATATCCTTTGAGAAATTCTTATTGTAATACTCAACAGCTTCAGGTGTACTCATTAGTATTAAGGTCACACCTTTCTTTTTAGCAACCGCTTTAAACTTGTCTGTAACAGGTAATCTTTCTGACATTCCAATACCAATAACTAGAACTTTACAATCCCATGGAATCTCTTCGTGATGCGTTAATGGTGTATGGTCGTATTTTGCTCTGTCTGGCTTCGATGGGCCTTTCTTTCGCTTTCTAACGTCGTACCCTTCAATCACGATATCCTTCTCGTAAAGAATTCCGTCAACTTTGATTTGACCAAATTTGATGCTTTTAACTTTAGGCCCCTTTTTCTCGTTTTCCTTGGTTGAATTAAATCCCACAAGGGCAAAAACAGCCAAGGCCAATGATACTGTTAATAATGATTTGAAGAAGTTCATACCTAGAAAGGCACAAAAATCATTCCAGTCATTTAAAATGAACGGATTGAAATCAGGCTTGTACAAGCTATCATGCGAATGTTATTTTTCTTCTTATTGTTGAGCTCAAGTTCTTTTTCACAACAAGAGAAAATATTAGTCTTTGGCAATTATTCATCTTTATGCGTAGCAGACTCCACTTTTACCCTTTCCGATAGTCTACCTGAATCATTGGATAGCGTCAGCATCATTATGATCTTTTCGAGTTCTACGAGCAATTTTAGTCGTCATGATATCGATAAAATTGAAGACTTTATAAGAAAGGGTGGTGGTCTTTATTCTGGATCAGACAATTGGCCCTTGCAAGCGCAATCGAATCAAGTCACGAATCAACTTTATAATAAAGAAACCTTTGGGAATTATATACAAGCTTCCGCTGAGAAAAACGATACAGGAAACTTAAATCTTGATGCCTTAGATACAATTCCAGCAGGCGAAACCACGGCAGCCTTCCCTCTTGATTACCGCTTAAAGGTTGAGGCTTGGGTTGAGGACCAACCGTTAATCTCTTCTGGAGTTTTAGGTGAAGGAAAAATAATTATTGACGGAGGGTATTCACGATTTTACTGTATCCACAGAAGTGATTCAACCGATGAATTATTGAAACAGTTCCTGATTTTTCTATCCAACCAATAGTTTCATATCTTCAACTCACGATTCTAAATTGAGGTTGGAGAATGTTTTATCAATAGACATATTTTAGATCGTTAGAATTTAGATTGTTATCGGTTTTAGCTAGGCCAACTCACGTGTTTTATACCACAATCGTTTACCTTTTTCTAGATTCCACATTTGATTTTATGTGGCTTATTTGAGACTCTTCTTGTTATTTTCTCGGTAGACCGCTATTTACTTAATAAAGGTAAACTCAAATTATGAAAACGATATACACCCTATTTTTTGCCTCACTGCATTCTGTGTTCAGGCGCAAACAATCAATTCTCAATTCAAAAATTCCTTTCCAAACGATTACGGAGAATGCGGTATAAAAGCAGGCCCTCATGCTATTGCGATTATAGTACAAACAGTCTCCTGAGCACGCCCAGATGGCTATCACATTGTTTTTACAACATCATTTATTGGAAAAAATGTTGAGGAGGCCGAGAGGAAAATGAGCAAGAAAATTGACAGCTTGATAGGACAAGTCAAGAAACTTGATATTGAACCGAAAGATGTCCTCACTGAAGTAATCGCTTTGGATCCTATTTTTGCGACCTCTCTCAATGGGAGCGGTTCTTCAGAGCCAATTGGATATAAGATCACGGAGAATATCACATTTAAAGTTTTGAATTTCAAAACCATTCGGTACTTGGCCAAAAACATGCATGGATTTTAAAATATATGACATTGTTCATGAGAAGTCCTATGTGTTCAAGGCTGATAAAATATACGATACGCTTGCAATAAAAACAGTTGAAGTGTTGGGCTTTAAAAAGGAGCTTTGCCATAAAATAGGGCATGGTTTCGTTGATGGCGCGACCAACTTTTTCAAATGTAAGAATGTGATTTACCCAAGTGACGCCTATTTACGATCACAAATAAAAAACTCACGGTTGTACATGCACAACATCAATCAAAATTCTGCCATTGACATCAATAGATCTGTAAGGGTGAATTCTTATCAAAGCCTGGGTCTCAAAACCGCTGACTTTGTATTTAATCCAGACATTATTGAGCCTGTGATTGAATTTTACTATCGAATCAATTACAATTATGTGATTCCGCCTAAAAAAGAAGAAAAAGACGAGGAGGAAGACGGTGAAGATTCAGTGAAGAGAGTGTTCTATATTTTGGATAACAATGGTGAATTGAAGAAGATTGAGTTTTAGAAACCGATTATCCGATTTCCCGAAAGGTCGAATGATCAAAAATCGAACAATCGAAAGATCAGAGTTCGCCCATCAGCTCCAACGTTTCCTTTGCTGCGACTTGTTCTGCTTTCTTCTTAGATGTTCCGGAACCACGTCCGAATTCTTGTTCATTGATGATAACAACGACTAGATAATTCCAATTTACGCCTTGATTTTCTTCTTTTAGAACTTCAAAAACAATTGGCAATCGATTTTTCTGGCTCCAAATGAAGAGTCTGGATTTGAAATCAATCTCTTCTTCGAGAATTTGATTTAAATCGATGTATTTTTTGAGGATATGCGTATTTAAGCTCTTTTTTGTGGCTTCGTATCCACCATCCAAATAAAGAGCTCCAATTAACGCCTCAAAGGCATTCCCTTCGATTGTCTCCAGCTTTATTGATCTTCCCTTATTGTAGTTTAAAACATTGCGTATGTCCATTTCATGTCCAATGACACTCAATGTTCTTCGGCTAACTACTTTGGATTTAATTTTTGTAAGGTAACCTTCATCTTCATCAGGATATTTATTGAACAACATTTCGGCAATAACAGAATCCAAAATGGCATCTCCTAAAAACTCTAAACGTTCGTTCGAAACTTCACCACTATTATGGGATATTGACTTATGCGTTAAAGCTGTTTCGAATAGGGAAATATTCTTAGGATGGTATCCAAAACTTTTAATTACAAACCGAATTAGATTCAGTTCGTCTTTTGATTTTTTGCGAGAAAATAATGGAAATAGCGCTAACAACTATTGACCGTTGTACTTTTTAACGATAATGCTCGTGTTGTGTCCTCCAAATCCAAACGTATTTGAAAGGGCAATATTCACTGTGCGTTTTTGAGCTTTGTTAAACGTAAAATTCATTTTTCCGTCAAGCTCAGGATCGTCTGTAAAGTGATTAATCGTAGGTGGAACAATATCATTTTTAACAGCTAATACACAAGCAATTGCTTCAATAGCACCAGCCGCTCCAAGTAAGTGACCCGTCATTGATTTTGTAGAACTGATATTCATGTTATAAGCGTCTTCTCCAAATACTTGTTGAATGGCTTTAACCTCAGCGACATCCCCAAGAGGGGTAGATGTTCCGTGAACGTTCACGTAGTCAACTTGAGAAGCATCGATTTCAGCGTCTTCTAAAGCGGCTATCATTGTATTTCTTGCACCAATTCCATCAGGATGAGGAGCAGTCATGTGGTAAGCATCACCTGACATTCCGCCACCGATAACTTCCGCATAAATTTTAGCACCACGAGCTTTTGCGTGCTCATATTCTTCAAGAATAAGGGCTCCACTTCCTTCACCTAAAACAAAACCTTCACGATCCAAATCAAATGGACGCGACGCTGTTTCCGGAGAATCATTACGAGTAGAAAGTGCTCTAAGAGCGTTGAAACCTCCAACACCTGCTTCGTTCACAGCAGCTTCAGAACCACCTGTTACAACAGCATCAACTTTACCCAAACGAATATAATTGAATGCATCAATAATTGCGTTGGTAGAAGAAGCACATGCCGAAACCGTAACATAATTAGGTCCGCGGAATCCGTACTCAATGGAAATTAGACCAGCAGCAATATCTGCGATCATTTTCGGAATAAAGAAGGGGTTAAATCGAGGAGTTCCATCTCCTTCTACGAAGTTTCTTACTTCGTCTTGAAATGTTTTCAATCCGCCAATTCCAGATCCCCAAATAACACCAATACGGTCAAAATTTGGGTTAGAGTCTAGAATTCCAGAGTCTGCCACGGCTTCTTTTGAAGAAACCATGGCATACTGTGCAAATTGATCCATTTTCCTCGCTTCCTTTCGGTCTAAGTGGTCTTGAACATTAAAGTTCTTGATCTCACAAGCAAACTTGGTTTTGAATAACGACGCATCAAATTGTAAAATTGGCGCTGCTCCACTTTTTCCATTTATTAGACTTTCCCAATACTCTTCAACATTGTTTCCGATTGGGGTAAGTGCACCTAGTCCAGTGACAACCACTCTTTTCAATTCCATAATTGAGCCGTTAGTTCAAAAAATATTATCGTAACTAATTAGTTAGCGTTCTCTTCGATGTATTTAACAGCATCTCCAACTGTTTGGATGTTCTCAGCTTGATCATCTGGAATTGCAATATTGAATTCTTTTTCAAATTCCATGATCAATTCAACTGTATCCAAAGAATCAGCTCCTAGATCGTTTGTGAAGCTCGCTTCGTTTGCTACTTCGCTTTCTTCAACACCCAATTTATCTACGATGATAGATACTACTTTTGAATTTACGTCTGACATTTGTTCTTTTTTTAAGGGTTAATTCAGCCGCAAAGAAAGCCACAAATTATGAAAAGACAAAATTAATTAGTCATAATATTCAATGACATCTGAATTGGACTTTCTAGCCAAATCTGGCACTTGCGCATCTTCGGCAGCATATCCTACTGGAATTAAAAGGAACGGTCTCTCGTTTTCAGGGCGATTCAAGGCTTTTGCGATGAAATTCATTGGGCTTGGAGTATGCGTTAAAGCCACCAATCCAGCATTGTGAATTGCCATTAATAAGAATCCAGATGCTATGCCCACTGATTCAGAAACGTAATAATTCTGATGTTTACCACCTTCCTCGGTGATCTCATACGGTCGTTTCATAACGACAACAATCCAAGGAGCAATATCAATAAACTCCTTAACAGCGTTGGTTCCAAGTGGCTCAAGGTCTTTTAGCCATACATCACTCATTCGACCACCGTACGATTTTCGCTCTTCCTCTTCGGCAAGCTCTCTAATTTTGGACTTTAGAGTTGCATTTGAAATAAGGCAAAAGGTCCAAGGTTGCTTGTGAGCCCCAGAAGGAGCCGTAGAAGCTGTCATCAAAACATTTTCCATTACCTGTTTAGGAACCGGCTTTGAAGAAAAATCGCGCACCGAACGTCTTTTATTCACCCAATCATAAAATGATTTAGAGCGTTCAATCATTTCTTCTTCGCTATACGATTTCCCATTATACGGGATAAAGGGATGTTTTGAGTCAGTCATTTGATAAAGATATCAATTTCGATTATTCGATTGTTCGATTATTTGATATTTTGATAGCTCTAAATTATCTTGAATTTCTTGCCATCATACGAATAAGTTGTTTCTCCCACGACAATTTTTCCGCCTTTCTGAACATTTGATAAACTATACTCTCTGCCCTTAAGTAAAATCACTCCGCCTGTAGTTTTTACAATATCCATATAACATTCACGAACAACTAATGTATTTCCGCATACAATGATGTTGACACGCGTTTGAAGTTGATCCAATAGTTTCATGTCTTTGACCTCTGAAAAATTATCGGCAATCAACAATAGAGATTGGGCCCCATTTAACATCTTTTCAGCGGCAAGCAGGGATTCAATATCGTTTTCTGGAAGATCCCCCCCATCCCCACTACGCATTGTCGACATGATTGTTCTTGTGACATCACGGATTGCGCCTACATGGTATATTCCTCCTGTCGACCCAATCTTCTTTTTATGATCTGGGGTATTATCGCCATCGTTGAAAAAAGTATAATTCGTTATCATTAAACTATCGGGACTATTGATGATCCACCAATTTAATGAAGCAATGTTCCCTGACATACTGGACGTCACATCCATTACAACCGCAATCTTTCCCTTCTCAACGGCTTTATTGACTCCTTTATACACTCCTGAAGCTTCTACTGCAACAATCTTGTCTTTTGCGTCTTGAGAAATTTCTGGTTCTTGGTTAAGGTGTGCGTTTACTTCGTCCTGATCGAATTCTGGATTTTTGCCATCCCGCCTGTACATTCCTCTAACGATAGGAGAATAACCGATTCTCAATTCAATATTTACAACCGATGGAATTCTTTTTCCGCTTTCCGTTGCGGGGTTCCAATCTGGCATATTTTCAAAAATTTCGGTTACCTGCGCTTGGATATAGTCTTTGTTTTGTTTCGCAAACTTTATTTTTGCCAATTCTCCGTTTTCATCAACGTCAACTTTAAAAGTGACCCAAAGATCGTCTCTGTTCAAAGCAACCTTACCTCCTCCTTTTAAATTGTCTCTGAAATATTGGAATAACGCAAAATCTCCACCGTCAAACCCAGCTGGGGTATTTTTTAATTCTTCAATTTTTACGTCTGCCGATTCCTTAATTATATCCTCCAGGTTATCAATGCCTTTAACTTTAAATTCACTCGTTGGATTCTTCAGGAACTCTTCCAAGCGAGCAATTTCTTTTTCTCGGACCAATTCACTTACTACGGGTCTATGAATTAATACAAAGCCATGGTAAAATGACCTTCCTTCAACTGGGCTGGAACATCCAGTCTGTTCAACCAGTTCCCATTCGATATAAGGATTGTCTAAGATTCCAGGAACGATTTCATTCAATTCATTAAATCGTTTTTCATCCAATATAGCTTGATTAAAACTTCTACTTTGGCGGTACTTTGTATAAAAGTAATACACCTTAACTACCGTCAACTGCTTGTAATTGACCGATGGATTTGAAATAATTTCTTTGGCAAACCGTGAGGGCAGCAAAGTTGACGTTTCTGATTTTGCTGGAGTTAATTTCCGCAATTGAACACGATCATGTTTTAAAATGCCTGCTATTGCCTCACTTGATTGCGCCTGAAGCTGAAAAATAGAGAATAAGAATAAAGAAAGGAGAAGTATTTTCATCATATTAATTATAACTCAAAATCAGCAAAAAGTTTCACTCTAAAGGAGACAATTATTATTGAATAACTTCTTAAAGAGATAATATTTACAAGAATCTAGGATAAAGTGTGACGCTGTATCGAAAAGATATTCATAATTTTGCACTATGATTAAAACCCGCATCGCCATATTTGCTTCTGGAACAGGAAGTAACGCTGTCAATTTGATTCATTTCTTCAAGAATGATTCTTCAATTGAGGTGGCTTTTGTTTTGAGCAATAAAGCCGATGCAAAAGTATTGGATTCAGCAGCCGAATTGGGCGTTAAAACGATGAGTTATACAAACACTCAAGTGGCAGACGGAGATTTCCTGAATACTCTATGTCGGGAAGAAAAAGTGGATTGGGTAATCCTTGCGGGTTACTTAAGGCTAATTCCTGCTGAATTAATCGCTGCATATAATGGACGAATGATCAACTTGCACCCAGCATTATTACCAAATTATGGTGGAAAAGGGATGCATGGACGAAATGTTCACGTCGCGGTTATAGCTAATCAAGAAAACACATCGGGAATTACCATTCATTATGTGAATGAGGGGTTTGATAAAGGAGAACTAATTGCACAGTTTCATTGCAGTTTGAATGAAACGGATACTGTGGAGTCTCTCGAAGATAAAATCAGGTATTTAGAACAAACGTACTTACCTACAGTTGTTCGAGGTGCCATCTTAAGTTAAGGTCATGGGTACATTTTTTTATGCATTTGATTGGGTTGAATTGTTCAAAGCAACAATGGTATTATTCGCTGTGGTAGATATTGTTGGGTCAATACCGCTTATCATTAAATTAAAAGAACAGGTTGGAGAAATTCATCCAATACGGGTCAGTTTGGTTTCATTATTAATCATGATTAGTTTCTTGATTTTAGGTGAAAGCATCTTAAATCTGTTCGGAGTAAATGTTGAATCATTTGCTGTCGCAGGTGCCTTAATACTATTTTTCATGTCTCTGGAAATGATTTTAGGAGTCCGTTTGTTCAGAGATGATGTCTCTGGAAAAACAGCTAGTATTGTGCCTTTGGCGTTTCCAATAATCGCTGGTGCTGGATCAATGACTTCAATAATTTCATTACGCGCTGAATACGCTGAAGTCAATATAATAATCGCAATTTTAATTAACATCATAATTGTCTTTATTGTACTGAAGCTTACTCGTGTTATTGAGAAGGTAATGGGTGAAGGAGGAATTGCAATCTTGAAGAAAGTGTTCGGGATAATTCTATTGGCTATCGCAATTAAGCTGTTTAGTACAAACGTGAAAGAGCTGTTTTAATCAGAAATAATTCTCCGAGGCTCTGCCTCGGGGTCTAGCGGAAAAGTTTGAAAAACGGCAGGTTTTTCAAGTTGGAATGTATTAGTTTTGATATGTGAGTGAACATATATTAAAAAGTCATAATAAAACGCTGCTGCCTTATCATTTTGTTTTCCCGTTGAAATATAGGCGAAAAGCAATAAGTAAGCCTGTGGGATAAAGTTTGAAAGAGATTTGTATAGAAATCAGCTATCGTTATGAATTACAATTCATTGAAATTGGATATGAAAGTGACCATGT
>JABSPC010000505.1 GCA_013215515.1 Crocinitomicaceae bacterium | reverse complement strand
TCACAAAATTCATTTCCATCCTCCCAATCAAAATTCCCATGATAATAGGGTACTGCATCAGAATTCACGTTTAACTGAGGATAATATCGAATAGCAGGGTTTTCTTGCGGAACAGGAAGTATTTGTATAACTCCTCTTCCTTCATTGTCGTAAACAGTTTCTCCAACAACTGAATGGTTATCACTGTTGATTCTAGTTACTGTTTGTCTGCCTCTTAAGCTCCCATCAAAATATTGGGTTACCTCTTTTTTCTTGCCATCTTCAGCATACGTTGCCTGATATTGCCAGTTTTTAAGCTCTTCGTGTTCATTTATAATGGTTATTACATCTTCCCATTGGTCTACTTTTAATTTTGAAGCAGAATTTGGACTACTCCATTCTCCATACAAATCTTTTTCGGGAGCATCTTGCCATCTTCCCACTCCTCGTACTCTAAAAATCACATATCCTTTTGAGAAAATTTGTGGGATTCTATAATATTGAGCACTTGTTCGAATTCGTGTACTATTATTTTTGAAATCCTGATCTGTAAGATCAATATCACCCTGACTTCGAATATTTGTAAGCCCTGTTGCACCATAGTTGTCTACCCAAGTCCATTCTAAATCATAGTATTCTGCTCCGTCAACATAATCCCAATTCAAATATATTTCGTCCGTAGCAGCATCGGTAGCTATTGGACTTCCAACTTCTGTCATGTTTCCAAGATCATCGAAATGGATCATTTGAGCGCTGATATCGGGCACGGTTTGAGTGTCCAAAACATAATAGCGTTCAGCTCTAATTCCAGCCTCTAAAAAGACATAATCCGCAGCAGGCTCAGTAATAAATATGGCGTTGTCAACATCAAAGATTATAACAGTATCCACTATAACTTCGAATTTGTATGTTCCCGGCATT
Source organism: Crocinitomicaceae bacterium (assembly GCA_013215515.1). Classification (GTDB taxonomy): domain Bacteria; phylum Bacteroidota; class Bacteroidia; order Flavobacteriales_D; family Crocinitomicaceae; genus UBA4466. The sequence continues at coordinate 1,416 of JABSPC010000505.1, read as the reverse complement.
CTGTAATCAGAGCCGTCCACCGTTACAGCGGATGTTCCATCGAAACTATATTCCACAGTAAGGGTGACTTGTTCTGCAGGCAGTTGAGTATCGTTCGCAGTGTAAGGAATAATATCCAAATTAATTGTCACAATTCGGTTTCCTGTAAACTGCATTCCTACACGTTCCGTTAAGCCTAATCGGATATACGCGTGCTGATCAATATCCACGAAAGCCGGCGAAAGTAGAACGTCAAAATCACCATCCGTAATGGTCATTGTTCCGTTAGAAATATCTTGACCCTCTAAACGAGAAGTCCATTCAACATCCGAACCAAACCCTAATGTTGAAACGAGGCTTATCGCCGCAACAAGTATAAATTTCAATCTTCTCATAATCTCTATTATTTCACCCGATTATCTATCAATTCGTATCCCTTACAGTTTCCTGATGGACTTAAAAGGCTATCTGTTGTTGTTATATATTTTGAAAACATGAACAGCTCCTTTTTATCTGAAGGATTCGTTGTTATGTCTTTAAATTTGATTTTTAAATGCGGTTGGGCATAATCTGTAGCAGAACGGGAAGTCGAAAAATCTTGATTCGTTCCATAGTACATATCAATTTGAAGAACCGTAAATTTCTTTTTATCTATTCGAAAATAGAGTACGCTTAATGGGGTGCTAGAAGTGCTACTATACACCAACTTAATTCGATAAAATGAGCCTTTGTCTTCTACCGTTTTTGATTTGCAGTCTTTAAGAATCACATTCAAATCTACTTCCATATTTGAAACGTCCTGAGCCATATTTAAAGCCATGTTCCTCTCATGATGGCTGATCTTTAAAGAAAAATCTGCTCCATTGATCATTTCAGTTTTATCAATTTTTTGATACACCTTATTACCATTTCGATATAAGTAACCCTCATAACTTGTGTGAACAGATTGACTTTTATGCCCTTTGTACAATTCGTACGTTGTATTGTATTCAATTTTAGTCGCATTCGTATAGTTCTCCTTTACTTTGGACAACAACTCTTCAACGTTCATTGAGGACACGGAAAAGGAACACAACGTGATCAGAAATAGGCTAAATACTTTCATTAATTCTCTTTTGGATTACTAGATCTAGATTCTTGAATCGTCATGATTCCTCTTGCTGTCTCTTTTTTAATTCGGATCAATTGACCTTCTTTATCGTATTCATAGAATGTTGCATAATTATTGTCATCAAGTTCAGCTGTTAACCAATACGTTTCTGGATCGTAGACATACGATTTCATACTGGCATTGAAGGGATGAATTCTGATGTCATCAAAAAATGCATCTATAGATTGATGATCATTTTTCAAATGAATATTTAAATCCGTTGTATTTAATGGAATCTCAAAAGAGCCTACAATTCGTTGCCACCCTTCAATTATTTCTCCAGTAGT
>JABSPC010000504.1 GCA_013215515.1 Crocinitomicaceae bacterium | reverse complement strand
GTTACAAGGTAAAATAGCCGATTTAACCGATAAAGGAATCCCTGTACATGTCTTCACTGGAAACCACGATATGTGGATTTTCGATTACCTTCCAAAAGAACTTGGAGTTCAACTTTATAGAGAACCTATAGAACGAGAATTTTTTGGGAAGAATTATTTCATTGGACACGGAGATGGTTTAGGTCCAGGTGATAAAGGATACAAATTCCTTAAGAAGGTATTCGCTAATAAATTTTGTCAATGGTGTTTTGCCCGCCTCCACCCTAACTTTGGAATTTGGTTGGCTGAGAAATTATCAAAGACAAGCAGAACCAAATCTGGTGATACAGATGAAAAGTACCACGGAGAGGAAAACGAATGGTTATTTCTCTTTTGCCAAGAGACCCTAAAAAAGAAACATTACGACAACTTTATTTTTGGCCACAGGCATTTGCCAATTGAAAAGCAAGTTGGGGAAAACTCAACGTATTACAATTTGGGAGAATGGATCAATTACAATACGTACTTAGTTGTTGATGAGAACTCTGTCACCATGGAAACTTGGGAACCCTAAAATATTCAAATAAAAAATTCATGAAATCACTTCTACTTTTCTGTGCAATAGGGAGTGCTATTCTTTTCATACTCACAAGCGACATTCGATCGTACCGATGGAAGTATCGTTGGAATTGGGCCATAAATGAGAATAGGTAACATTTGATCTTATGGCGCTTCGGCTTTTAATGGTTATGAATATTTTCCCACGGAACATATCTGTGTTTATGGAGTTGGTCAAATTCTAGCGTCGTTGAAAAGTTATATTACAGATCCTGCGAATATTATTAAATTGAAATTCAGCGTTAGTGAGCAGTTGCATTGGGAGCAAAACACTTCTTTGGAACAGGTTCTACTATTAACCCAGTTATAGGTTTACAAGGTGGCTACTATTATCAATTAGATTTGTATGATGGAGTGAATGGGTATGAAACAGACTACTTTGAATATTTGAACCATAACCACACACCGGGTATTGCCCCTTCTATTGGTCTTGCGTTTGAAAATGAATTTCGAATCGAGGCGGTTTGAAACTTTAGAGAACACTCTCCTTTTAAAGCATAAAAAAGCCCTTCTAACTATTAGCTAGAAGGGCTTTTTAATTCATATATCTTACATTCCAGGCATTCCCCCACCTGCGCCTTTCATTTGTTTCATCATGTTGCGCATGTTCTTAGGATTACTCATCATTTTCATCATCTTCTTCGTGTCACCAAATTGTTTCATCAACTTGTTTACCTCTTGGATATTCGTTCCACTCCCTTTTGCAATTCTGTTTTTACGCGCACCATTGATTAAATCGGGCTTTACTCTTTCATCTGGAGTCATTGAATAAATAATTGCTTCAATATGCTTGAATGCATCATCTTCAATTTCTACACCTTTCATTGCTTTCCCCATTCCAGGTATCATTCCCATCAAATCCTTAACGTTACCCATCTTCTTAACTTGCTGAAGTTGGCTTAAGAAATCGTTAAAGTCAAATTGGTTTTTCTGAATTTTCTTTTGAAGTTGTCTAGCTTCTTCTTCATTGAATTGTTCTTGAGCACGTTCAACAAGAGAGACAACATCCCCTTTTCCAAGGATTCTATCCGCCATACGAGCAGGATAGAATACATCAAGAGCATCCATCTTCTCACCTGTACCAACAAACTTAATTGGCTTGTTAACTACAGACTTAATTGACAATGCAGCTCCACCTCTTGTATCACCATCTAATTTTGTTAGAACTACTCCATCAAAATTAATTCGTTCATCAAATGACTTCGCCGTATTAACAGCATCTTGACCCGTCATTGCGTCAACTACGAATAACGTCTCAGTTGGTTTAATAGTATTCTTAATATCAGCAATCTCTGACATCATTTTCTCATCAACCGCTAATCGACCCGCGGTATCAATAATAACAACATTGAATCCATTTGCCTTTGCGTGCTGAACAGCAGCCTGTGCGATTTTAACAGGGTTCTTCTCTTCTTTATTTGAATACACCTCTATTTCCAATTGCTCTCCCAATACGTGCAATTGGTCTATTGCTGCTGGACGGTAAACATCACAAGCAGCTAATAATGGATTCTTTCCTTTTTTCGCTTTAAGGTAATTTGCCAATTTCCCTGAAAAAGTCGTCTTACCTGATCCTTGCAGACCAGACATTAGAATAATTCCAGGGCTTCCTTTGACATCAATTTCAACCTCATTACCTCCCATAAGCTCAACAAGCTGCTCATGACAGATCTTAATCATTAACTGTCCTGGAGAAATCGAAGTCAATACGTTTTCACCCATTGCTCTATCCTTAACGGCAGTGGTAAATTCCTTAGCGGTTTTAAAGTTGACATCCGCATCCAATAATGCACGTCTCACCTCTTTTAATGTCTCTGCAACATTAATCTCAGAAATTTGTCCTTGTCCTTTTAAGACTTTGAAAGCTCTTTCGAACTTATCCGTTAAAT
>JABSPC010000503.1 GCA_013215515.1 Crocinitomicaceae bacterium | reverse complement strand
GCGATTACTGTAACGCATATCATCACAATTTTGGCAGTTCCTGCACCAATCGATGCTGGACCCAATGTTTCAATTTGTGGTGGAGACTTAGTAACCATTGCTGCTACCAATCCATTGGGTGTGCCGATTGTATGGAGTCCTATAGTTCCAGCTGGTCCGTTTGCCCCCACGCAAACGACAACGTATACCGTAACAGCTGATAATCTAGGTTGTTTCAGTACAGATAGTGTAACCATAACAGTTGAGACTATTCCGACAGTTAACTTCTCCGGAGATATTCTTTCAGGATGTGAGACGCATGCAGTGAGTTTCACAAACAACTCTTCTGCACCAAGTGGATTGGTCGATTGTGAGTGGATTATTGATGGACAAACAATTAGTAATTGTGGAAATATCTCATACAATTTCACAAATGCAGGAACGTATGATATTACATTAACAGTAACCTCTGCAACTGGATGTTCAGCTACAGAGACATACTTAGATTACATTTATGTAGAAAGTGCACCAATGGCATCTTTCACACAATCATCAACCCAATTAACAAATTACAATGGAGAAGTGATTTTTTCCAATAATTCCGTAGGAGCTTCAACTTATGTTTGGGACTTCGGGGATAATACAATTGGATCAACAGATACAGATCCGGTTCATACTTTCGCGACAGAGGATGTAGGAGTTTATGTAGTTGAAATGGTCGCGTACTCTTCATTGGGATGTTCTGATACGGTTTGGGCGACAATTAGTGTTGTAGAAGAATTAATTTTCTGTTTACCGAATACATTTACACCAGATGGAGATTCCTACAATGAGTATTTCACACCGGTATTTACTTCAGGCTACGATCCATATGATTTCGACCTGTTGATTTTCAACAGATGGGGAGAAATTATTTGGGAATCTCACGACGCGTCTGTCGGATGGGATGGAACATACGGCGGAAAACTAGTTCAAACAGGAACGTACAGTTGGAAGATTGAATTCAAAACAACAGCCAATGATGAGCGCATTATGGTATCAGGACATGTGAATGTCATTAGGTAGAATAGTTTAAATGGAATTAATGAGAGAGGTGCTAGTTTAACTGAGACCTATTTTTTTGCACAATTGTCATAATTTAAAAATAAAGCGTTTGGATAAAAATTGATCGCTAGAGAAAAAAGCCTCACCTTGAGATGAAGCTTTTGAAGTCGTCGATACAAGACGACATGGCTACGTCGGTAGCTATGATAAAACTAGTTTTTAATCAGGTAGAATTGCGGGGATCGAAAAACCTAATTGTACAATTTCGTCTTCATCAAATCCATATCGCCTAAATGTTGTTAACCCGGTTTTCTTTCGTTCATATGTAAATTTCAATCTATACACGCCATCAACTAGATCATTGTAAACTCCTGTATCTTCAAAGAAAATGAACGCCCGCGTCCCTTCACTGTTTTTAATTAGGTTAGTTGTGAGACCTCCGTATTCCGATTCTGAGAACAATACTCGTGAATGAACTAGTTCTTCAACGGCAGAATTTAAATTTACGGTCCTTGAGGCATCAACAAATGGAGCATTTGTTAAACCAGCATATAGAATGTGATTTTCAGTAAGGTCTTCTGATTCAGGATCAATACCCGAATATATTCTGATCAGTTCACCTTCGGCATAGCTACTATCTTCTGGGAAGGTAAAGTAACTAAAGAATTCATCTTCTTCAGGCGTATTGCTTTCTTTGTATGAAACCTCATAATTCGCCAAATCAACTGAAGAAATTACCATTAACTCAATCCATTGATCATTTGCATCTGCCGAAACTGCTATAGCCGCATCCATTATCTTTACTGCATTTTCGCTGAGACCAATTATTGAATCGGACGTTGTAACTCGAGACGCTGAGCACGTAATTCTCTCCCATTCCAATGGCTCTGGCGACTCCAGTAAAACGCCATAATTTGCGCTCACATCGTTGAGTAATGTAACTTCCATTTGCTGAGGTAAAGTTCTTGAAATTGGAAGTCCAAAAAGACCTGACAATTGAGTGTATTGAGTCTCCTCAGATATGGACGTATCGTTCAGTGCTGTAGTAATTAGGCTAGAATCAACTGTATATGTATCATCATTTAGGAGTGAGAAATTGTCCCAAACCCCATCAATAAATGAATTGAGATGATGCGCAAAAGAGCAATAGGCGGAAGTTTTAAACGCGAATGAGTAAACATCATGATCATCATCTCCAGTAGCAACCAATTTACCAGTGTATTGAATTGAGGCTTTTAAAGAGAGACGACTCACTTGATCCAATTCGATTTCAGGGTCTTCTGTCTCAGTGACAATAACATAAGCATAGCAGTCGCTATTATCGATAATTGTTTCATACAATGTCTCAGCATTTGAACGAATAAGTTCTGTGTTCGTAGCCCATTGATTATAGATATATAATGTATCACCGTCTTCATCTGTCACTGGATTAATGT
>JABSPC010000502.1 GCA_013215515.1 Crocinitomicaceae bacterium | reverse complement strand
TAAATGAACCAATCATATATCTCGTAATCCCTCCATCAATTTTTTCGGTATACAATTGTCCTATTTCTTTCATTGGAATAACGGAAGGCTCGTTCGTGAATGCTCCAATTTGAATGCGATATTTTATACCCGCATCTGATTTAGCAACTTGATCTGAACTAATTGCTTTAGATGCAAATAAATTAGGTTTAGTAATCTTAATTCCATCAACTACGGCAAACCCTGTTTGTGCTTCATATTGTAGATAATACACCTTTTCTTCATTAATGGTAACTCTATAAACGTTATCTCGATGTATCCGCAAGCTTAATTTAGATCCAACAATACTTTCAACCTTACCTACATCGCCGGTCTTTTTAAGGGCTACTATCTTGCATCCAATAATTTGTTCGTGGGCATCTAGTGTATGATATACCATGTCTTCCTGAGCATTACTATTAAAGCTTACTGCTAATATCGTACTGCATATAAGTGTGAATATTTTTCTCATAATTTCTAATTTATTAATTGTTATGATCGAAATATACGGGAGAGTTGGTGCGGAATTAAGTGCAATATTCCCAACGGAGGGAATCTATTTCCCAATGGTTAAAAATTGAAAATGCGGCCTGAGTCTTGACAAATTCATTGTGTAATGGGTAGAAAAACAGCAGATTAAACCTCTGTATTTTGGAGGATCAACATCCGTACCATCCACTATTTTTTTAATAAAAGTTACTTCGAAAAGCACGAATTCCAACGTTAGGAAATTTATTCTCTCTGTTCGGAAACTTCATGTAATACAGGAGCGGTAAGGCACGCTAGATTTAGTGCAATAATAATGACTTAAATCAATTTACTATGGAACGAAAAAAAACAATACTCTTGGGTATTTTTCTATTTGGCTGCGGCCTATCTAGTTTGCATGCGCAAGAAACAACTCTTTCTGGAGGAGGAGATGCAACTGGCATTGGATCATTGAGTTACTCAATAGGTCAAGTGTTTTATGTAACGAACTCTGGAATTGATGGAACTGTCGCTCAAGGCGTGCAGCAAGCGTATGAGATATCTTCAATTGTAGGTATCGATGAATTTGACGCAATTTCTTTGGGACTCGAGGTTTACCCGAATCCAACAGCCAATTATTTAACCCTAGATGTTAAGGATTTTTCCTTCGGCGCATTGGACTATGTCTTATACGATTTGAGTGGAAGAGTGCTCGCTAATGAAGAGTTAAGCCAAAAGAAAACAATTATTGAGATGAGGGATTTTCCACCATCAACGTATTTTTTGAAAGTGAGTGATGGAACAAGTATCATGAAGACTTTCAAGATAATTAAAAATTAAAAAATTAGAAATCATGAAAAGAATAATAACTTTAATAGGAGCAGTATTAATTACTGCAAGTGCTTATGCTCAAGCACCGCAAAAAATGAGCTATCAAGCAGTAATTAGAGACGCAAATCAGTCTCTGATAACAAACCAACCCGTTGGAATGCAGATAACGATATTGAGTGACTCAATAAATGGGACACCTATATATTCTGAAATACAAACACCTACAACGAATATCAATGGATTGATCAGTACCGAGATCGGAACTGGAATGGTTGTATTGGGAAATTTCTCTTCAATAGACTGGTCAAGTGGATCATATTATATATTAACAGAAACGGATCCAACAGGTGGAACAGCTTATAGCATTTCAGGGACGAGCCAGATGATGAGCGTTCCTTATGCATTGTATGCTGCTAACTCAGGAAGCTCAACGCCTGGACCACAAGGACCTACAGGTGCAAATGGATTAAATGGTGCAAACGGATCAAATGGTTTGCAAGGACCAACAGGACTCACAGGAGCAAATGGATTAAATGGTGCAAACGGTACGAATGGTGCTGATGGTGTAGATGGTGTAGATGGGATCAATGGTGTTGATGGCCTACCAGGAATGGATGGTGTAGACGGAATTGCTGGAGCAGTCGGGCCTCAAGGACCAATAGGCTTACCAGGGATTGATGGTGTAGATGGAATTGATGGTACTCCAGGAGGACCAGCAGGACC
>JABSPC010000501.1 GCA_013215515.1 Crocinitomicaceae bacterium | reverse complement strand
GTAAATGTCGTTACTAACGTTCCCGTTTGATTCACAACTGTTGCAGTTGCAGTAACTGAACAACTTGCCGTCGAAACAGTAATTGTATAGGTTCCAGCTGAAAGCCCTGTGATATCTTCTGTTACTTGACCTGAGTCCCATACTGTAGAAATGATTCCTGCTCCAGTTGTTGTTACAGCAATCGCTCCGTCTGATAAACCACAGTTCTCGTCCGTTACTAAATCTACTGTAACTCCAAGACCTCCTGTGATGTTCACAATCGTTCCGTTGTAGTTTGCTGTACATCCAAATTGATCCGTTACAACCAAGTTGTACGTTCCAGCGGATACCAATGTAAGATCTTCTGTCGTTTCTCCTGAGTCCCATGCAAATGTCAATGGCAAGTTTCCTCCGTTTGTTGTGATGTCGATCCCTCCATCTGTGTTACCACAGTTTTCGTCGGTCACGACTCCAGTTACAACTAAGTTACCTGCATTGTTTGCTACAGTGTAAGATCCATTTACTGAACATCCACCTGCATCTGTTACAACAACACTGTATGTTCCTGCACTTAAATTATCGATCATTGCAGTTGTTCCACCATTTGACCATGCGTAAGTGTATGGGTTTGCTCCTCCTGTTACGGTTATCGTTACTGATCCCGATCCTGATCCACAATATTCATCACTGATTGTTGCACTTGCGATTGCCAATGATGTTCCGTTATTGATTACATCATAAGAACCATTAACGATACATCCATTTCCATCTGTTGCAGTTATGTTGTATGTTCCTGCTGTTAATCCTGTGATGTCTTGACTCGTCGCTCCGTTTGACCAAACATACGTTACTGGGTTTTGAGCTCCAGTGATTGTAATGTTGATTGTTCCGTCAGCATTTCCACAGTTTTCATTTGTTACGATTGGTTGAACAATAGCCATTGCTCCGGCAGATGATCCAACAACTGCTTGAGTTGTTGCCTCACATCCATTGTTGTCTGTTACAACTACTGAGTATGTTCCTGAACTAAGTCCTGAGATATCTTCTGTCGTTGGGCCATTTGACCAAACGAAGGTTACTGGGTTCGCTCCTCCAGTGTGTGAGATGTCAATACTACCCAATCCGTTTGAACATGTTTCATCAATCGCGATCACGTTTGTAATACTAAGTGATCCTGGTAAGTCACCGATATCGATGTTACTTGTCGTAACTGAACATCCTGTGAAATCGGTAATTGTACACCAATATGTTCCTGCAGAAAGCCCTATTAAGTCTTCACTCGTTGGACCACTTGACCATACAAAAGTATAAGGTGATGTTCCTCCTACTGGAGTTAAATCAATTGAACCTGTTCCGTTTCCACATGTTTCAGAAGAAGCAATAAACGTATAGGTAATATTTCCATTTGTTTGAATCACATCTGCAGCCCCTCCAACTTGACATCCGTTGAAATCGGTTACAGTATAAGTATACGTTCCAGCTCCAAGATTTACAATGTCTTCTGTTGTTTCAGCATTCGACCAAGCGAACGTTAAAGGATTTGCTCCGCCAACAACCGTCAAATCAATCGAACCATTGTTTGAACATGAAGCGTCCGTTACAACCGTTGAGGCTGAAATTCCATTTGGTGTATTTCCAATTGTGAATACTTCAGTGATGATTGAACAACTGTTACCATCTGTAATTGTACAGAACAATGTTCCTGATGAAAGTCCAGTAATCGAAGAGTTCGCCCCACCAATTGACCAAACGTATGTGTATGGCCCTTGACCACCTGTTACTGTCAATGCAACTGAACCAGCTCCATTAGAACAAACCTCGTTTGTTACTACTGAAGTGTACGCGATAGCATTTGCTTGATTGTTGATCGTATAAGATTGAACAACAACACAACCGTTGTTATCCGTTACTGTAATTTCATATGTTCCAGCAGAAAGTCCAGTTAAATCTTCAGAAGTTTGACCTGAGTCCCATGAATAATTCATTGGTCCTGATCCTCCAATAAGGATAACATCTATTGAACCTGCTCCATCTGCGCATGTTTCATCCGTTACAATCGCATTTTGAATTGCCAATGTTCCAGAGTTAGATTCTACTGTCATCGTGTGACTTTCAGAACAACCATTGAAATCTGTTACTGTTAAAGTATATGAACCAGCACTCAAGCCAACAAGATCCTCATTTGAAGAGCCATTCGACCAAACAAAAGTGTATGGTGCAGTTCCTCCAGATACATTCATGTTAATAGATCCATTTGAGTTGCCACAAATTTCATCCGTAATTAATTGTGTCGTTACACTTAATGTTCCTGAAGCGTTTATAACAGAGAATGTTGGCGTTGTGAATGTACAACCCTGTGCATTCGTTATAACACAGAAGTAGTTACCAGAAGGCACTCCTGTTAAATCTTCAGTAGTCGTTCCATTTGACCAAGCAAATACCAAGTTGTTTCCAGTTAGTGTTATGTTTATTGCTCCTTGGCTATTACCACAAACCTCATTGATAATGTTAGAACCAACCAACGTGATATCACCGGAGCTTTGGTCTACGAAGTATTCCTCTATAATATAACATCCCGTTTCGTCCGTGATTGTACACGTATAAGTTCCAGTTGGCAGGTTACTAATGTCTTGCGTTGTTTGACCAGAATCCCATGAGTAGGTTATCACTCCATTTCCGCCTGTTACAGTCTGGTTGATTGAACCATTTTGAGCCGTACACAATTCGGGAACAACAGAAGCTGATGCTGCAAGAGTTCCTGCATTGTTGTTTACAGTAAATGATCCTGAAGTTTGACATCCATTTCCATCCGTAATTGTTACTACGTAAGTTCCAGCAGTTAAAGAACCAATGTCTTCTGTTATCTCTCCATTGTCCCAAGAGAATGTATAAGGCAATGCCCCACCCGTTACCGTAATGTCAACAGAACCATTTGCGTTTCCACAATTCTCTTCACCCACTGATGAAGATGCAATCATTAAATTTCCTGCGTCATTGATAACAGTAAATGTTACCACATCAGAACAGTTATTAGCATCTGTTGCGACAACAGTGTAAGAACCAGCTGTCAATCCTGAAATATCTTCCGTTGTTGCTCCGTTGCTCCAAGAGAACGTTACTGGTGCAACAGCATTTAATATGTTTACATCAATACTACCATTTGCGTTTCCACAAATCTCATTGATGATTGTGTTTTCTTCTACTTCAATGAAACAGAAAGCTGAACAGTTCGAAACGTCATTCACTATATCATAAGACGCAGATGATGTACAACTATTTCCATCAATAACATCGATAACATAAGTTCCAGAACTTAAGTTTGAAAGATCTTCTGAGGACTGTCCACTTGACCATTGGAATCCAAATGATCCCGTTCCACCAGATACATTAATATCGATTGAGCCGTTATCCGTATTACATTCTTCATCAATCAACGAAACCAAAGTAATTACTACTTCGTCTGCATCGATTACAGTAATAACTTCTGAAATAACACATCCTTGTTGATCCGTCATTGTTACCGTATAATCTCCAGTAGTTAATCCAGAAAGATCTTCCGATGTTGGTCCATTCGACCAAGAGAAGGTATAAGGAGTTGCTCCACCAGCCGGTGTAATATCAATTGTTCCATCATTTCCTCCAAAACAAGATGTTGGAGTTACAGTATAAGTAATACTCAATGAACCAATATTGTTCACTAAGAATGTTTCTACTGATGTACATCCATTTCCGTCCGTTACTGTTAACGTATACGTTCCAGCAGGGATTCCTGAGATATCTTCAGTTGTTTGACCGCTACTCCATAATACTGTATAAGGAGCAACTGCGTCCGTAATATCAATATTGATTGAACCATCAGAACCACCACACGTTGCATCGGTAACAAAACCAGTAGTTACAATCTCGGCTGGTTGAGTCAATGTTACAAGTGTATCTGGTAAATCACCGATTAAACTGATGTACCAGTTAAAGATGTATCCATTATCCAAGTTGTATTGATCCGTTACGTGAACAATCCAAGTTCCATTCATGTCGGCTCCAATCAATCCTGCAAAACTCTCATCTGAGGTATAAGAACCGGCAGGAAGGTATTCATCTGTGTACGTTCCTCCACCAGCAGCTGGAATCGTATGGGTAAAGTTATTTGATTCTCCCACCATTGTTCCATAGATTGGAGATGCATTAAAGCAATATTCAAATCCAATTCCTGGGTCTGTTAACAATGAACCTGCAGATCCATCAACGGGACCAGTTGCGAAAGGCTCACCTAAATCACATGATCCACCGCCATTTTGTGGTTTCAAAGTAATGATCTCACCAGATGGTGCTTCAACTTGGATCCATAAATCACCCAAGTATGAGTGTTCCATTGTTAAACAGATTTGTTGGATTTGACTCACATCCGTAATTGTTTGACCCGGGTTGAAACCAGAAATCACAAGAGGCGCATCGTATGTCGTAACAGTACCACCCGGAACATCTGGAAGGAATGTTGTATCGGCATCAAAAATCCCACCGATGACCAGAGCCTCAGCTTGACATCCATAGGAATCAAAAACTTGAACAACATATGTTCCAGCTTCTAATCCCGTAATAGGGTTGTTGGTTTCGTTTCCTTGACTATTATCGGGATAGGTGACTTCGAAATTATAAGGTGGGAAACCACCCGTTGCATTCACTTGAATTTCACCAGAGTTGTCATCATAACAATCCAAGTTAAAACCATCGAGTGTAAATTCTATGGGCTGGGCATCTTCTATATAAAGGAATGCAGTATCCCAGGCCGCACATGGCGCCGGTTGATAAATAATATATACTGATTCTTGACCTTCAGGAAGTCCATCAGAGAAAGCATCAATGGTTATCGTTGCTGAAGTATCTCCTGCAACAATGGTCAATGAACTATCGATGAATTGATAATCAACTCCATTTACCGCAGTTCCTGCGACGTAGTATGTTATAATTCTATCTTGGTTGCTTACGTCATCAAATGCAAATGTAAAGCTTGCTGGAATACATCCTTCCAAAGCAATATCATCCGAATTTATTGTTTGTGTTTGTACTTCGACTAAACCTTGTACAAGTGAATTTTCTTGAAGAAAAACAGCAGAGCTATATTCTCCATCTCCTGCATCAGAAATAACCAGCTTCAGGTGATAAACAGCACAGGCCGTTAAGTTGTTTCTACTCGCTTCTAATATTGTTGTAAAAGCATCATACTCTAAATCAGCACCACCTGCATTATCAATGTAATATTGATTGTTCGTAATTGCATTAATGTTGTTAATTGTTACTGGGTTCGTCGTTGCTGGAACTAAAGCGATATTCTCTTCACCCGTAATACCAGGTCCACTAATAAAGAATGCAAATACATCATTAAACGCAGAACTATTTGGTGGAGCGTATTCAGGATACTCTTCTGAAGCAAAAACGTAGTTGAACTGAATAAATGAAGATTGAACTTCAAAATCAAATTCAAGAGTGATTGCATCTTGAGTAGCAACACCAGCCAAAGCTGTCATTTGAGCAGTTCCTGGCGTTCCAAGATCGGCTCCTGTGTTCGCTGCTGCGTTTGGTCCAGGTGCTTCGTTAATATTTCCTGAAGAAAGGATTACTCCTGAGTTAAATCCAACAGAAGAAGTTCCGTTCCCAAAGCTACCAGAAGCAGAACCTGCACCAGTTAATACTGCATTGGTTACTGTAATATTTGGCCCTGCTAGAATTTCAGCAAGTTGTTGCGCCGTTTGACCACCAGT
>JABSPC010000500.1 GCA_013215515.1 Crocinitomicaceae bacterium | reverse complement strand
TTTTAACATTTATTAAAGAAGTAATAAAGCAACACCCTGATGAGGTTGAACGTTATAGAAATGGCGAGAAACAATTGGTTGGTTTCCTAATGGGACAATTAATGCGAGTATCAAAAGGGAAAGCTGATCCTAAAACGGCAAATCAATTAATGCGTCAAACACTAGAGAAGTTATGATAAATAATCTTTTTGGTCTTTTCCTGATATTAGCTTTGGCTTCGTGCACAGAAGATGTACCGGAGTCGCAAAAAGGACCGGACGGTAAAACGCTAGAGGAAAACTTCACTATTAATGGAACAATTAATGGTGCGGGAAATCTTATCTTCCATCTTGAAGCTCTAAGCGAACAAGGAGCGATTAAAATTGCTGAAGTAAAAGCGGACGGAAATGGAAAATTTAAGATGAAAGGAAATATTCCTGGCTTGGGCTTATACCAACTTCGAATGGGTGAATCAAATGAAAAAATTATCCCATTGACATTGATTCCTAAGGATAACTTGATAATTAAATCAACAGTAGATAAATTCATTGTATCTCCTCAAATCAGTGGGACTTCATGGGCTGCAGCAATGACGAAATACATGAAAATCTATTCTGACTTCCATTTCGCTCAAATAAGCTTAATGGAAAAGAAGGATGAAATGTCCAATAATGAATTAACAAGAAAATTTAAAGCGTTAAAAGTTCCTGTGGATTCATTTGCTATAGCCGAAATGATTGCAGATCCTGGAAACGCTTTCAATATTGTATTGTCGGATGCGGCAAAACCTAACATGGGCTTCATTGATTGGGACCCAAAAAATATTGACGTGCTAAACAGAGTTTGTGATGCTTTTAATAAAAACTATCCTGAAACTGTTGCTACTTACACGCTGTCGAATCAGACATATCAGATTGAGTTGGGCTACAAACAACACGTAAGGAATACTTCAGGTACACTTCCGTCTCCAGAAATAGCTTTAAATAATCCTGATGGCGTAGAATTAAAACTTTCTTCTTTAAGAGGGAAATACGTCCTAATTGACTTTTGGGCGTCTTGGTGTGGACCTTGTAGAAGAGAAAGTCCAAATGTTGTTCGATTGTATAACAAGTACAAGGAAAAAGGTTTTACAGTTTATTCTGTATCGTTGGATGACAATATGGAAGCATGGAAAGCGGCTATTAAAGCAGATGGACTTGCTTGGCCAAATCATGTTAGCGATTTACTAAAATGGAACTCACCACTTCCTCAGCAATATGGATTCACTGGAATTCCGCATACAGTTCTTTTAAACAAAGAGGGAAATGTAATCGGTGTTGGATTGCGAGGTGAAAGTTTGGAACAAAAATTGAATGAGGTTTTCTCAAATTAAAATTATATGCGATTAATAACACTACTAGCGTTTTCGGTTTTTCCTTTTCTTTCAGGAGCTCAAGGCATTTCAATTGAATTAACCGGAATGATCTTCAGTTCTGGAGAAGATTCAATTTATATCTCGCAGTTCTTTGGTGATCACTACAAGGATATCCGAGGAACCAAGTTTGAAAAAGATGGAAAATTCAATTTATCTGGTAAATTGGACAATGCCGACTACTATGTATTGAGGTTTGGAAATAACCATGTCAATTTAATTCTCAGAGATAAAAGTAGTATTAAAGTATATGGCGACGGCGCAAACATTACGCAATTCGCAAATATCTTAGGCTCAGAAGAATCTAAAAGTATGAATGAATACTTGTTGGTAGAGAAGAATTGGAAACACAAGTTAGATTCAGCAAATGCATTAGTTGCAAGTGACCCGACCAAACGAAACTTGGTAAATCGTTCTATGACGAATGAATTTAAAAAATTCCAAGGATTACAAAAATCGTATGTCCAACGAAATGCAAACAGCGCAGCTCTTCTACCCGTTCTAAATTCCATTGATATGAATAACGACTTTGCTAGTTATGAAGCAATCGTAAATCAGCTTGCAATTGGGTTTGGCGGATCACCAACGATTAAAGATCTAAAAGTAAAATTCGCAGAAATAAAAGCGGAAAAAATTAAAAATGATCC
>JABSPC010000050.1 GCA_013215515.1 Crocinitomicaceae bacterium | reverse complement strand
TATATAGCTCGTCCCAACTTTTAACTTTAGACACTTATTTCCATCCAGCACATCCCAACTTTAGACACTAATTCTATATAGCTCGTCCCAACTTTTAACTTTAGTCACTTAACTCTATCCTACGACTTTAGTTTAATGCTTATTGTTGTGAAAATGGCCAAAACTTCTCTTGCTTCTTTCATAATCGATTCGACCTTAACAGCCTCAATCCAATTCATATCCAATATGATTTCAAGCCAGTATACCGTTTCGCTAGCTTCACTTTCACTGATTTTAATTTTATTCTTGAAGTCGGCTTTACTTCTTGACCTATTTGCTTCTCTATAATTTGCACCAACGCTTGTTCCTGATCTCGAAATTTGATTTTTAATGACTCTTCCTTCGTTGGTATTCGGCAAAGAGACTGAAAGTTTAATTATTCTAATCGCAAACTTTTTTGTTCTATGTTCAAGCTGTTGGGCAAATTCTTTATTCTTCATATATATTAAGATACGATAAAATGTTGTTTGAGAAGTACTTAAAGTTGCGATGGGAGGATTTAAAGTTGTGGAGTTTTTAAGTGCCCTTAATTTTAAGAAGTACTTAGAGTTATTGAGTGCCTTAAATTATTTTGATCATAGATTAATCACTTTAGACACTAATTCTAGATATAGCTCGTCACAACTTTTAACTTTAGACACTTATTTCAATCCAGCTCGTCCCAACTTTAGACACTCAGTTCTATTTGATTTTATTAATTTCGCCCCATGGATACAAGAAAGCACATCGAAGTTTGTTTTACTCCTGGTGAGTATGAGTACTTCAAAGGAGAATATGATATTGTTGTAGTTATTGACGTTTTAAGAGCAACAACGGCTATTTGCGCAGCATTCGACAATGGAGTTAAATCAATAATTCCAGTTGCAACAATTGCGGAGGCAAGAGAATATCAAAAGAAAGGATTTCTCGTCGGTGCAGAGCGTAAGGGACAAATCGTTGATGGGTTTGACTTTGGAAACTCTCCCTATTCTTATATGAAGGATGAGTTAAAAGGGCAAGAGGTTGTTCTTTCAACGACCAATGGAACGCGTGCGTTGGCGATAGCGAGTGATGCCCCAACTGTTGTGGTCGGAGCATTATCAAACTTAGATGTTCTTTGCAAATGGCTTGAAAAGCAAAACAAAAATACATTATGCCTTTGTTCGGGTTGGCAGGACAAATTCAATTTGGAAGACACTATTTGCGCAGGTGCAATTTCTGAATACCTTTTAGGAACTGGAAAATTCACTTCGGATGAAGACTCTTCGATTGCAGCTAAATACTTGTACTTATCAGCATGGGTGAATCCATTAGGGTATTTAAAATCAAGTTCTCACCGAAGAAGATTGAAAAATTTAAACCTCAACGACGATATCAAATATTGTTTAACACCAAATACGTCGAAAGTTATTCCGATATTGAAAGATGGTAAACTTACTCAACTATAAAATTGTTGTTCTTTTAACGCTGCCGTTCCTTCTATCGATTAATACGAATAGTGACGACATCAAAAAAGAAAAATTAAACACATCAATTAAAAAGTGGGGTTTTTTCGGTCATAAACGAATTAATCGCGTTGCCACATTTACACTTCCACCAGAAATGTTCGGGTTCTTTAAAGAGCATTTGGAATACCTCACAGAACACGCCGTAGACCCTGACAAAAGGAGATATGCCGTAGATGGTGAGGCGCAACGTCATTACATTGATATTGATCATTATGTAAAACCGGGTGAAGATCCATTTGCCATTATGCCTAAAAAATGGAAGGATGCAGTTACCAAGTTCACTGAAGACACATTACAAGCATATGGAATTGTCCCTTGGCATATTAAGGTGATGAAGTACAAACTTCAAAAAGCCTTTGAAACCAAGAATGTTGATTTGATCCTAAAGTACTCAGCTGACATCGGTCACTATATAGGTGATGCTCATGTTCCGCTTCATACGACGGAAAATTACAACGGGCAGATGACCAATCAGAAAGGAATTCACGGCCTGTGGGAAAGTAGACTTGTTGAAATCAACAGTGAAGATTACGATTACTTCATCGGTAAGGCGAACTACATCGAGAACGTAGAGGATTTTATTTGGGACGCAGTTAAAGAGTCGCACTTAGCAGTTGATTCGGTTTTTAAAATTGAATTAGATGTTACCGCTGATATGGATCCAGATGCTAAATATAGCTTTGAACGAAGAGGAAATACGACCGTTTCTGTTTACTCGTATGAATTTTCTCAAGAGTACCACCGAAGAATGAATGGAATGGTTGAGCGCAGGTTAAGATCAGCAATTTTAGCCGTAGGCTCAATCTGGTATACTGCATGGGTAGATGCTGGACAACCAAACTTGGCTGACTTACAGAACACACCTCCTTCAGCTGAGCTACTGGAAGAGATGAAAATATTGGATGCTAATTTCAGCGCGGGTGAGCATAAAGGCCGAATTTGTGACTAGCTGTAGGCGAGCAATTTAATCTTTCGTAACTTTAAGCGAACACTACTATTTAACTGCACGTTATGAAAACCATTTTCGTTACCCTACTCCTCTTCTCTTCATTTCATTTACTTCTATTTCACAAACATTGCAAGACAGTATTGTAGCGCATTACACATTAGACGGTACTGCAGCCGATTCAAGTGTAAATGGAAACCATGGAACGATATTAGGCGCGGTTATATCTTTCGCAGATCGATTTGGCAACCCAAACGGAGCGATGTATTTCACAGGTACTGGTTATATTAATGCTGGGAATTCAGTTGGATTTCAAATTCAAGACGATATAACGATTTAGGCGTGGGTCTATCTTATAGATTCTGTTGCAGATTGGTCAGCAATTGCTAGTAAATGGAACACAGATGTTTGGGGAGGATACTACCTAGGATTAAACCCAGATCAAGGGAAAGTTCGATTTAATGTAGGATCTGCCGATACCGATGGAAGTCCTATGCCTTTAGCAGAGTGGACTCATATAGCCGCAGTCTATGATATGAATCAAATTAAAATTTAAAAAAATGGGGTTCTTAATTCCTTAACGAGTACTTCGGCACCAATTGTTAATGTCATAGACGACTTTTTAATTGGAGCTCCAACAGACTCAGTAGGACCCTGTTGGATACTTACATGGCGCTTTGGATGATTTAATGGTGCATCACCGTGCTTTGTCCGAAAGTGAAATACTGGATATTTTCAATTCTGCCTCGGTTAATCCTTTGAATGCAGATCTTTTGTTTAAAGAGAGTCCAAATGATGAAATGATTGTAAGATTTGCGAATAGTGCATATCACAACATCGTTATTTATAATGCAACTGGACAAATGGTTAAATCATTGGAATCCAATTCAGATACCGAAGTAATAGACATGAGTTCTCTTGACCAAGGACTCTATTATGTTCATGTTAAAGATGGAAACAGTTCGGTCGTTAAAAAGGTTGTAAAATTTTAAAAGCATTCTCTTTATCGCACTGTAATACCACCTTGTGTTTTCGTGAATTTGATCGAAAAGGATCAATTGTTGTACGGAAGCTCATAACAACAAATATTGAGCATTATGTACAAATCACTCGCCCTTCTAATTGCCCTTTTCACAATCTCTACTTCTTTTGCGCAAGATGACACTCTTCAAGAAGACGCAATTGTAAGAGACGCCTCATTCGCAGATTACGACGCCTTCAAAACGCTTGTAAATACAGTAGAATCGCATAGAGCTGAACGGATGATTTCGTTGGAAGAGATGAAAAGCATGAGCGAAAAGCCCAACACGGTAATATTTGACACACGATCCAAAGCCATGTACGATGCTAAACATGTGAAAGGAGCAATTCATTTAAACTTCGCAGATTTCACGCAAACATCCTTGTCAAGAATACTACCAAATAAAGATCTCAATGTGATTATATATTGCAACAACAACTTTTTGAACGACCAAATTTACTTCAGAACTAAGAAATCAATGCCGGATCCCATTTATGCGGCCGAGCGTCTTGGAATTACCATGGCTTTGAATATTCCTACTTACATTAACCTTTACGGTTATGGTTACAGAAACATTTATGAATTGAAAGACTTGATCTCCGTTCATGACAAGGCAATAACATTTGAAGGAACAAGCGTAGCCTCTAACTAATTTAAAGATCGGAGCATATTGAACCTATTTTAAAAATAGCTGTACAGAAGCTCATAACATCAAACATTGACCATTATGTACAAATCACTGTCCCTTTTAATCGCCCTTTTCACAATCTCTATTTCTTTTGCGCAAGAAGACACAATCGTAAGAGATGCTTCATTCGCAGATTACGATGCTTTCAAAACACTGGTAAATACAGTTGAATCGCATCGAGCAGAACGGATGATTTCACTGGAAGAGATGAAAAGTTTGAGTGAAAAGCCGAACACTATTATACTTGATACTCGTTCTAAAGAAATGTACGACGCAAAGCATATCAAAGGTGCCATTCATTTAAACTTCGCCGATTTCACGCAAGCGACATTATCGAAAATCTTACCTACTCTTGATATGAATATCATCATCTATTGCAACAACAACTTTCTAGATGATCGAATTTACTTTCCAACCAAATCATATACTCCTCCACCGGTTTATGCAGCACAACCACTTCTTATTACAATGGCATTAAATATCCCAACGTATATTAACCTGTACGGATATGGATACCGAAACATTTATGAATTGAAAGACTTGATTTCAGTTTTTGACAAATCAATCACATTTGAAGGAACAAGCGTAGCGTCTAACTAATTTAAAGATCCGAGCACAATGAACCTATTTTAAAAATAGCTGTTCAAAAACTCATAACAACAAATATTGAGCATTATGTACAAATCATTCTTCCTTCTAATCGCCCTTTTCACAATCTCTATTTCTTTTGCGCAAGATGACACTCTTCAAGAAGATACAATTATAAGAGATGCTTCATTCGCAGATTACGATGCCTTCAGATCGCTAGTAAACACAGTCGAATCATATAGAGCAGAACGGATGATCTCATTGGAAGAGATGAAAAGTATGAGTAAAAATCCGAACACTATTATACTTGATACTCGATCTAAAGAAATGTACGACGCAAAGCATGTCAAAGGTGCCATTCATTTAAACTTTGCGGATTTCACGCAAGCGACATTATCGAAAATATTACCCACTCTCGATATGAATGTCATCATCTATTGCAACAACAACTTCGTGGATGATCAAATTTACTTTGCTACTAAATTTTCCGCTCCTGACCCTATTTACACGGCTCAGTCACTTGGAATTACTATGGCGCTAAATATCCCAACGTACATTAACCTGTACGGATATGGTTATAGAAACATTTATGAATTGAAAGATCTGATTTCAGTATTTGATAATTCAATAACATTCGAAGGTACAAGTGTGGCTTCAGTTGTGACATTGGAGGGAACGCGATAGATTTAATAAATAGTTGAGTCAATTGCGATTCCTCCCTAACCTATTACTACATTATTGGCAGTACAGAAAATGTTAATTATGAAAAAAAAATCGATTTTACTATTTCTACTGAGCCTATCCTCTCTTATTTCATTCTCACAAATTACTAAAGGGAGGTACTTTAATGAAATAAATGGGACAATCTGGCAATCGTCCCAAATAATCGACCAGCTAACTATTTCGGAATCAAAAGGAGTTGGATTAATTATTGTTGGAATCGAAATAGACTCAATCACCACAAATACAACACTTTGGTTCTTCGATGACAACTTAAGAATTGAATCCTTTAATGCTGTAACGAAAGATCGAAAAACTATTCTTGAATGTAAATATGAACATAATAAAGACACTCATACATTGAAATTATTTTTAGTTAATGGTGAAATAGAATTCAGTTATTCAACAATATCGATTGGTAATTATGTCGGGCTTACACGGAAGAAAAAATAATTACTGCCTAAACATTACTTTTGTTGAAATCTAAAGAATTGAACGTTACGGAGGTCCTACAAAATGTTCCTTGTGCGTTATTTTACCTTCTTTTTCAAAAAAGACGATATATGGTCCCTTGGTTTCTATTCTAGGCAAGATGCCTTTTGGTTGTGGTTCAATATGAACAACGTTCCGTTCCGCGTAAACTACAATCATTGGATCATAAGCGTCGGAGATTAGATAGACAACTTCATCTTTCTTTGCTTCTTTCTTAATCACCTTTCCAATATTCATGCTCACATCGTAGCGATCACCGTTCAATGAAATAGGCCCAGGTCGATTCACATAAAAATAAGTTCCTATTGACACCATGACAACAACGGTGACAACTCCATATTTTATCTTGTCTGAGAAATTCTCTAGTAGGAATGCCAATCCAATAGAAAGAACACAACTTGCATAAAGCACTGTGAAATCATGATTGGAGTAATTCAGTAACGCAATATGAAGAATTAATACAGGAGCCAATGCAAACGCCAGCAGATTAGAAATCCCTCTGGCTTTGGCCAAAGACTCTTTAAATCTATAAGCGAAAAGAAGTCCTACAGCCACTATAAAAGCTATATAATTCGCCCCGTAATTAAACACAATCGTTCCAATTTCATTTAACTTGGTCGCTAATACACCTCCAGTCCTCCCTCCCATTCCACTTCCGCGGACATTTAATCGTTGGGTAAGATGCTCTAAAAAGGCCTCACTTCCGTTGATTGAACTGTACTGAAAGTAGACCAATGACAAAGCCAATATGGACGTCAAAGAACTATAGAGCGCCAATTGAATTCCCTTTTGTTCTCGCCAAATCGTGATCCCTCCAACAAAACAAGTAAATGCAAAGAAGAGCCCCAGCCAAGATGTATAAATCATTAGAAGCAGGTTGATCGCGAATAAAATGCGCCATTTCGTACTTGAAGGAAATTTCAGACACTTCTGCCCAACGAGAATCCCAACAACAAAGAAGAAATGAACGAGCATATCACTCATATAGGTATTCGCTTGAAACCATAGAACTGCAGAAGAAAAGACGTATAGAATGAAAGCGAGTAATGCGGTTTTCTCAAGACCAGCGCGGGCTCTATTTGGCTTCATTGAAACGACAATCAAATAGATGCAAATCGCAGTGAAGAAGTTGATGAATAAATGGAATACCTGCAGTGCAAAAACCGTTGGCTTTACATGAAGTGCTTTGAAAACAAAATGTGGAATCATATAGGCAAGTGGCGGGTGAGAAACATAATAGTAGTTTCCTTGGGAATCCATCATTCCATCCGATGTACTCGCGTGGTTGTTGATGTACTTATTTGCATCCCCTTTGTAATTCATGGTCGGAACATAGTTAAACCTTCCACCGCCCTCTTCTTCCCAAACTTGAAGTACCCTAAGGGAAACAGCCGTTACAAACTCATGGTGTTTTGATAAAGGACGATCAATATTTGGAACCCTGATTGCAACCGAAGCTGAAAAAATCAACAACAGCACTAGAAATGACTTCCAATTAAGATTTAGTCCTTTGAGAATCATTTCTTCTTTTTTTTGCTTTTAGTCGCAACAGCAAACGGATTGAAATCTAAAGCCTTTTGAATCCAAAATTCAAGATCCGATTCAAAATCAAATCCTTCTGGAGCAACATAAAAAAATCCATTCATTGGTCGTTTGGTAAAATCCATTGACCTTGCTCCTTCTCGTTCTCGTTCAATTAATTCAGGATACGCGTCAATTCCAACACGCACCATTAATTCATCTTTAACGATTCCAAAACACATTTTTTCGTCAACCACATAAATGAGTCCACCCATCATTTTTCGAGCATCGAACTGAACATGCCGTTCGTTTAAAACGTTATTTACCCGTTCCTCCAAGTATTCATCGTATGCCATGGATTAAATATAGATAAATCAGAGGCAATCCTTAAATTTGTTCCAAATAATTTAATTGATGATTGAAGTTTCAGATTTAAGAAAGGAATTCATTCTTTCCAGACAACAACGGAAAGAACTCAACACTAAAGATACCAAGGCTGTCGCTGTAGACGGAATAAACTTCAAATGTCAACCAGGACGTGTTTTTTCGTTATTGGGACCGAATGGAGCAGGAAAAACAACGACACTTCGAATGCTCTCAACAATATTTAAACCTACTTCAGGAACAATTAATATTGCTGGAATAGATGCCATTGCAGATCCTCAAGAGGCTCGAAGAAAAATTGGTTTCTTGACTGGTACAACAGGACTTTACGCGAGATTGACTCCGGATGAAGTAATTAAATACTTCGCTGATTTGTATGAAGTTTCTAAATCTGATTTTGAAGAACGTAAAGACCGTTTGTACACTTTGCTTGACATGCACGATTTCAAAGGAAAACGAATAGGTAAACTTTCGACTGGGATGAAGCAAAAGGTTTCCATTTGTAGAACAATGATTCACGATCCTGAAGTGGTTGTGTTTGATGAGCCTACAAGCGGATTAGATGTAATTACAGCTGAGAATATCATCAAATTAATTCGCGATTGTAAGAACGATGGTAAAACCGTTATTTTCTCAAGTCACATTATGAGTGAAGTGGATTTGCTCTGCGATGATATGGCGATTATCCATAAAGGAAAAATGTTGTTCGACGGAACAATGGATGAGTTTAAAGGTCAAATGCAAGCCGAAAACTTAACGGCAGAATTTATCCGTATTGTCAATGCATCATCACAATCTAAAGAAGCTCAATTATGATTTTTACAATATTCAAAAAGGAATTAAAAGATACGCTTCGAGATAAGCGAACACTGATAATGATGTTAGTGATTCCAGTTCTTATTTTCCCGATAATTCTAAACGTATTTGTTGGAATTTCCGCTTCATTCTCTGAAGAGGCGGCGAAAAAAACGATTAAGATTGGTATCGTTGGAAACGAGGACAATTACGTCGTCAAGCATATGGAAGAGCTTCCTGACGAAATGGGAAAAAAGGAAATCACGTTTTACAAAGATACGTTGGAGTTGATTAAGGCCATTGAATTGGATTCAATTCAGATTGGGATGTACTTCGTTTCAGATTTCAAAAAATACATGGCCGAAAAAACTCCAGCTCCAGTTTCGATTTATTTCAATGCCACAGACATGGGAATTAAGGATCGTGCTGAATTGTACATGAGCACTATTGAAGACATTGCAACTCAAGAACGATACGTTGCAATGAACTTGAAAGAGTCCGAATTAAGACCGATTGAAACGAGTTACAACAACATTGCATCAGGTAAGGAAATGATTGGGAAATTGGCCGGTGGAATCTTGCCGTATATTTTCATCGCTTTTGGATTTATTGGATGTATGTATCCTGCAATCGACTTGTTTACAGGGGAAAAGGAACGTGGAACAATTGAAACGCTTCTGACTACACCTGTATTGAGATGGCAAATTCTCTTCGGTAAAATGGGAGTTGTTGTTCTTTCAGGACTACTAGCCGCCTCCTGTGCCCTTCTGGGGCTCTTCATCTCCATTGAAGTTTTAGATATTGTTGACAACGAAGAATTGTTGAATATAATTCACGGTATTTTGAATTTTAAATTCATAATTATGCTTTATGCTTTACTCATTCCATTGACTGTCTTCTTTGCAGGCGTTATGATTCCAATCGCTGTTTACGCAAAAAGCTTCAAGGAAGCTCAAAGTATCATTACGCCTTTGAATATCGTAATGGTTTTGCCTGCGATGGTTGGATTCTTCCCTGGTATTGAATTGGACGGAACAACAGCTTTAATTCCTGTAGTTAATGTTGTTTTGGCCACAAAGGAACTTATCGCTGGAACACTCGACATGGGATTATTAGCACTAAGTTTTGCTGTTATGATTGGACTAGCGGTTGTTGCTGTGATAGTTTCCTACAAACGATTTGATAAAGAAACGAACATTATTATTTGATGTTGAGGTCATTTCTTATTATATCGATTCTTTTTGTTTGTACAACAGCTTCTAACGCTCAACGTGCAAAAACAGTCTTCAGTGGAGATTTCTCTAACTGGATGTATAATAGCTACTCCTTCCGTACAGGTTTCCAAAACGATTGGGACAACTGGATTTGTGGTAGTACTAGTATCAAAACAACATTGAACAACGATTGGGATAGTTGGAAAATTGGAAATGTTACGCTGAAAACAACATTCGCAAATGACTTCGATAAATGGGAGATTCGTGGTTATAATAAAACAATCACGGTGAATACGACCTTCATAGATGATTATGAGCACTGGGACGTTTCAGGCGAAGTCGATGGAACAATTCGAACTGTCTTTTTAAACAATTTTGAGCAAT
>JABSPC010000005.1 GCA_013215515.1 Crocinitomicaceae bacterium | reverse complement strand
TACACGGATAAGGGCGTTGATATTTTTAATAATTCCAAGAAGTTTGCATGGTTTGGTTTGAGACAAATGTTTAATGCTGTGCAGTACGACCCATCGGCATTGGAGGAAATTCTAGAGAATCAATTTGGAGATGATATGCTTCATGACCTTCTTAAACCATGTACACTTACAACTTACAATTTAGATACTAAGAAAGCATTTTTCCTGAGAAGTGAGGATCATTCTGTTCGAAATAGAACCTTTAAAGTGAAAGATGCAATGCGCTCGACTTCGGCAGCGCCAACATATTTTCCTCCGGCAAGGATAAAAAATCACGCGAAGAAATTTAACAAGGGTGAAAGCGAATACATGCACAATATTGATGGAGGTGTTTTTGCGAACAACCCAACATTATGCGCTTATTCAGAGGCTCGAAACATGAAGTTCGGTTTGCCTAGCGATAAAACACCAACGGCTAAGGATATGTTAATCGTTTCCATTGGAACTGGAGGGGGTAATTTTGCTTTGCCAGATGTTGACAAAAGTGCGAAATGGGGAATCCTTAAATGGGCCATTTCTACGCCAAATATCATGATGGATGGCAGTATTGATACTGTCGATTTTCAAATGAAACAATTGTTTTCTACGCTCGAAGCGGAGGACATTAACAATTACCTTCGAATTGATGTTCCAGAAGATGATGGGATTAGAAATTATGATGCCGATATGGCAAATGCCGATAAAGAAAATTGCGATAAGCTGGTTATAGCAGCGGAGAAGACACTTGAATTGGTGAAGCCTCAATTAGATGCTATGATCAAGAGAATTGTCAAAGTAGAATAATTAGAAATACTTATTGGAGGGATTAACCACCTCTATTCACGAAAGCACCCTTGATTTAATTCATGGGTGCTTTTTTATTTTACAACCTGAATAAATCCGTCGTATTGTTTTTCAGCATCCGTTAGCGTTAAGATGAAAAAGTAAGTTCCTTCTGAGTAACCGCTTGCATCCCAATCGTTTTGATAATCCTCAGCTTCGTATATTAAAAGCCCCCATCGATCTACAATCGTGAGATGATTTGCTGGGTAAAAATTCAAATATTGAAACTCTAAAAAGTCATTTTTGCCATCATTATTAGGAGTGATAACATTGGGAATATGAACCTCTGCTGGGGCAACGGGCGTCAATGTACAAATTGAGTCTGAGCATCCGGCAACGTCGTCGACATAAAGACAGATCAAGTATTCTCCTGGATCAGGATAGGTATGGGTTGGGTTCTGATTCACATCTCCAGATCCATCGCCAAAATCGTAATACCAATTCAAGGCTGGTGAAGCATTGAAAGTAGAAACGTCTGTAAAATTGATGGGAATGCTAATTATCATCGGATCAGGATCAGCAGTGTATGCCGCAATCGGATTTGGTTGAACGTAAACAGGGATATCAATGGTGTCAGAAAAACAACCATTAAATAAGGTAAATGCCGTGTAATTAATCATTGTGACACTACCTGTATTGTTCACTAAAGTTTGAGTTATTTGATCATCCCATCCAGAGATTCCATTTCCATCCCATTGCATTGTTGCCTGAGGCATGCACAAGTTCAGATCAATAACGAATGGATCTTCTGAACATACAATTGAATCATAGATAGGATCAAAGCCAGGGGCAGGTTTGATAGGGACAAAGCCAGAGACTGCAGGAGAAACTAAGTTCCCACAAGCATCTGTAATTACAGGAGGAGGAACAACTAATGATGTTGTAAGTGTATCGCAATAATTAGGGCAGTTTGGCGGTACTAAATGAAATAAATAACTCGTTGATCCATTACTACATCCTACGCTTGTTCCTTGAACGATTATGTCGGTACTCCATGGGTGGGTAAAAGTAAATGGTGGAACACCGAAAGAAACATAAGCTACTGCTGTGATGTCACAATCGTTCGAGCACGTTGGGATAGCAGGAACGTTCCATTCTGACGAAGAGTGCTCAGCCGTTTTTCCAACAACCACAGCTTCAAACGGCCATGTAGTTGAGCCAGGGTCATAACGAATATAAGTTGTGTTACAACCTGAGCCAAGCATGTTTCTACCCAAATGAAATGAGAGCCAAAAGTTTTGGGCGGCACAGGATTCAGGGAAACAGCACGTTAATGGATTGTATAAATTGAAATTGTCTAAATAGGCTGTTCCTGCTGATTGACCAGGTACGCCTGTAATCGTGAAGCTTTGAGAATTGTCACAGTCCGTACTGAAAAACATAGAGCCGTCTTGCATCCAAGCACCAGTAAATGGGTCGGCATAAAAACTAGCTGTAATATTCAACTCTGTAACCGTGACGTTAGCCGGAATAGTTACTTGTATGCTATCTTGATTGTAAGACGGCATCCAACATGAAGGCATGAGCCCACCTGCCCATGTTGTTGTTGGACCGATAACAATTGGATCGATTATAATAGGATACTCACGATTCGATGCATTGAGCCAATCACTTGGTACTATAATTTCCAATATGTTTATTCCATCAATTTCCTTGATCTTATAGGAAGCAACCATGTATTTTTTATTCTGATCCAAACAAAGCGGTTCGTGAAATGTTGTTACCACCTTTCCGTCTGCATCTTTCACTTCGATAATTCCACTCCAGCCGTATTTCGTTCTTTTTCCACGGGTTAAATCTTCTGAGATTGTATAACCTTCTTGCAACCGAATTTCTTCTGAAAAGATGGCAGTACTAGATAAACCTGATAATGGCTGAGTGAGAATGTAATTGTACTTCACACCATTTTCTCGAAACGTAATTTCTTTAGTAATTCCAGATGTTGTGGTGTTTAATGACGCCGTATTGTTTTCAAAGCTGTAGTTTGAACCAACTGGAACTCCGTTTATTTTTGAATCAATACCAAAAGTTATCCATAAGGGTTCCACGCCGCGTCGTACAAATGTTTTGCCAAAAGATAGTGTTTGGTTTGCTGCACGAGTTGTTAAACTTATTTCTCCATTTTGATTGAAGTAAGTAGGGAAGGGCTGTTGTTTTGCCGAATATATTCCATGCTCTCCCTGTGTTAATTTTGAATCAATTGGGATTAGTTCATTTTGTTCGTTCTTATAATTAATTGGAACAGAACTTTGTCGGGTTTTGATTTCATTTCCATTACCATAAAACGTAGACGTATAAATTGTTCTTGCTCCGGCGTCTTCTGTCCAAATTGTTGGTTCCTCTTCAATATTTTGAAGAAGTACTTTTGGATTAATGCACTCGTCAAGAGATTTGATAATTAGCTTGTCGGCCTGTGATATGGCTTGATTACAAATAAAAATGGCGCTAATAAAAAGAAATATGACCCGATAGCTCATAGTGTAGTAGATGTGATAGTTCAATAAGTAGTATTAAGTTATGAAAATTCTATGACAAAGTCTTAAAGTGTTGGGGAAAAGATCGTTGATAGAGTAGGTCTTAGGCCAAGAAACCTGTATTTATAGTACAATTACTCATTGCATATTAGGATTCTAGTCATTACCTTGTAGATCTACTATTACTTAGATAACACTATGAAAAATCTATTTTTTGCCGTAGGATTTATTTTATCCTAGCATGCTTTACAAGCTCCACGACGACTACAAATGTGTTCATCTGTAACAATGGAAGTACCAAAGTTTTTCACTTAACGAAAGAATGCCGTGTTATTAAAGATGTACGTATCAAATTAAGGAAGTCAGCAAGGAAGAAGCAACAGGTAAATTAGGTCTGCGTCTTTGTGGGTATGAAGGTTAACCGTTAATCCGGCGGGCTAGAAGGAGCAGGGGTTAAAGGACCACATCCGCTACTGCCACTTGATGTGACCTATAATCAGAAGTGCCTGAATCGTATGAATCGTTGCTATCGCTTCCTTATCAATACACTTTAGGCAATTGTCCGGACGTAATGTTCTTTGACGGATCAACTTCTTCAGGTCCAAACGCAATGATTATATCATGGGATTACGATTTTGGTGATGGCAATACATCAACAAGTCAAAATTCTGCGAATACATATACCCAAAATGGAAGCTATTACGTTTGTCTTACTATTTTTGATAGTGATGGATGCACAAGTACTTATTGTGATTCTATTATCATTAGCTGTCTTGCAAGTCCAAGTTGTGATGCCGCATTCCAATACACAATGGCTCTTTGCTCTGAAGTGATGTTCTTTGATGGTTCAACAACTTCTACTGGAACGATCGTAGATTGGGCATATGATTTTGGTGATGGCTCGACCGGTACAGGAGCAGATCTTTCTCATACGTACACGACGGATGGAACATACCAAGTGTGTTTGACAATCACATCTAGCGATAGTTGTATTGAGTCCAAATCCTGGTATTGATTATTTATCACTTGATTTAGCTAATTTTTCTGAGCTTACTTACAAGATCTTAGGAATGGAAGGCGCAATTCAACAGGAAGGAACACGAATGTCTTCGTCGGAGCATTGGTTTGATATTAGTGAATTGGCTCAAGGCGTTTATTTACTTGAATTAGTAATTGACGGAAAGAAAGGAACCAAACGATTTATAAAAAATAAATAAATAGGATTTACTTCTATTAACACCTTATTGAAAAGAGGCGTCTCAAATGGGACGCCTTTTTTCTTTCTACCTATATTTGGTTCATGAAATACCTAATTCTATTTGTATCACTGCTCTGTATTGCGCCTTCCTTTGCCAAGAAAACGTACACTTTTAAAATGGTGATTCGCGATATCTATTCAAACGAACGATTAAGCAATTGCCCTGTTCAATTGGATGATGGAGTAAATCAGAAACAGATTGTTTTAGATGAAAATGGGATTGTGTTTTATGAAGGTCTTCAGAATAAAGAGATATCGGTAACCATAATTACAAAAAATGGGAATTACGAAGAGGAAGATT
The DNA here is from genome assembly GCA_013215515.1 of Crocinitomicaceae bacterium. Taxonomy (GTDB): domain Bacteria; phylum Bacteroidota; class Bacteroidia; order Flavobacteriales_D; family Crocinitomicaceae; genus UBA4466. Next base: position 2,865 of record JABSPC010000005.1, on the reverse strand, counting down.
TTAAAGTAGTTCTGGAAAAGAAGGGTGATAATTTTTACAAGGCTTATCTAAAACCTTCGACCAATTTTAAAAATGCCTTAACGCTTAGAGAAGATAAATTGCATGGTACGGTTGATGAATCGTCTCTTGGCGATACCAGTTCCATTGATTGTGAAGTTTTAGACTCGTCTTATATCTTTGCCATGTTTAAAGGCGGGCACACAGATTTACAAAACTATATTGCATTTAATTTACATTATCCAGAGTATAGCATTGAAAATGAAGATCAATGCAAAATTATGTTAAGTTTCATAGTTGAACCAGATGAAGAAGCAACTCATATCAAAATTATAAAAGGAGCTACGATGCAACTGGATCGTGCGGCCGTTAAATTAATTCAAAGAATGTCGAAATGGATTCCTGGAGAATGCAAAAGGAGAGAAAATACGAATGAAGATTGTCCTACCAATTGTGTTTAAACTTACGTAATGAATCGAACGGTCTTACTTCTAGTCTTATTATTTGCTTCAATCAATTTGAACGCCCAATACTCTGACACGATTAAACTTAACGATATTCGAATTCTTGCATCCCACAACAGCTACAAAAAAGTTCCTTCGCCTGCAGTTCTAGAAGTACTTACAAAGCACAAAGAACGTCTTGGCGAAGCTAATGACCCAAAGCAAATCGAATATGGACATGAAGACCTCATTCAGCAATTAGATAAATACGAAATCAGAGGGTTTGAACTGGATGTCAACTACGATCCAAAAGGAGGGAGGTACTACAAACGCAGAATCAACGGTTTTGCAAAGGGACTGAAAAAACGCTCAAAAATCCCTGAACTCGAAGAGCCGGGATTCAAGATTATTCACATTACCGATGTTGACTACGAAACGAATTATTTGACTTTGAAATCAGCATTGATAGAGCTGGATCTGTGGAGTGCTCTGCATCCTAGACATATTCCGTTATTTGTAAATATAGAAGCAAAAGGAGCAGGTATCGGAGATTATTCTAAACTCGCTAAATTCTTAGGGTTTAAAACAGCAGTGCAATTTGACTCAACGGCATTTTCATTATTGGATCAGGAAATTTATAGATGCATTGATTCGAGTAGAGTATTTACGCCTAAAGCTTTAAAAGCTGGGTACAACTCAATAAATCAGAGGCTTGATGCAGAAGGATGGCCTGAATTGAATGAATGTTTGGGTAAGATATTCTTTATCATGCAAGGGAACAACAAGGACATGTATACAGCATTTTTAGACGACGGGCAGGACCGTCCAATGTTTGTTTATGGGCAACCGGAAGAGCCATCGACCGCATTTGTAGTTCGAAACCAGCCAATTGGAAATGTGGAGGAAATTCATGCCTTGACCGAAAAGTACATTGTTAGAACTCGAAGCGATGCGGGAACGCTAGAGGCAAGAGCTAATGATTCTTCTAGATGGCTTGACGCTATTCGGAGTCAAGCCCAGATTATCTCTACAGATTACTACAAATCCAATCCAGATTTTAGCCCGTTTTTTGTTTCAATGCCGTATGAGTTAACCCTCAGAAATATGCCGGAGTTATTGAAATAGGATTTGATCCGAGTGAACAACCTTTCCGTCGATACTCACACTGTATATGTAAATTCCCGATGGCGCACCTTGACGTTCTAGATTGGCCTGTCCGTTCTCTGCTTTTAATCGATTCCAAACCTTGCCTTGCATATTGGTAATCTCAATCTCAAATGAGGGATGCTTGTCCGATTTAAACGTCGCGAAATTCTTGACGGGATTTGGGTAAACATTGAAAGAACTGAAATCGAATTCATCTACATCAGCTACAGCACTGAATTCCCAGAAATCACCAAAGTTCGTTCCGTTCGTTCCTGTTCCTATGTAAGATCTTCCATTTAGTGAAAAGCCGGTGGAGTATCGTCTGCTTGTCCCTGGGAAGTCATCCATTTGTGTCCAATCTTGAGAAACTGGCTCGTATTGCCAAACTTCTGATGTGAGGTCACTTCCAGAAGGTCCGTATCCACAAACGATATAAGCCTTGTCATTCTGCATGAAGCAAATAGATCCCAACTCTGCACTTCCAGGGAATTGATTTACATAGGACCAAAAGTTCATCACGGGGTCATATTCCCACAATGCGTTATAGGCTTTGATATACCCTTTACCGTTGTGCGAGAATCCTGAAAAGACAAAATACCATGGGAAAGGCATTTGCCCTTTGTACGACCACGAATCCAGATCAGTATCATATTCATACAGTTCGTTGTCCCAAAGATCAGTAAAATAGGCCTTGTGACCAATTACCATATCTTGCGTATCTCTAAATTGATTTGAAGTTGGAGGGCTTGCAACTTGCGTCCATGAATTTGTAGTAGGATCGTATTTATACAGTCGTGTATAGTCGAGTTCACCCAACCCAACATAACAAACGGATTCAAGGCTAATAACGCGTGCTCCGAGTTCTCCAAAGCCATTGTTTCCAATATAATCAGCTTTTTGTGTCCAAGCATTGGTGGCAGGATCGAATTCCCACCAATCTGTGAAATACGTTTCGAATCCTGTTCCATTGTAATGTCCAAGTCCTAGATATCCTTTGTTGCCAATAGATGCACTTGATGCTCTATGTCGAGCGTGACTAGCAAAATCAGCTCGCTGAGTCCATTGAATGGAAGCGAACGAGGTACAACTGCAAAACGCAAAAATGAAGAGTAGTAGAGAACCTAGGCGCATAGATTTCTTTTTGTATAAAGATAGCAATCTAAGTCGACAGGTGCTTAAATCAGTTTTACCGTTCTCGGATCCATATATTTAGAGCGATTTTCCGTCCTGAAGACACAGGAAGCCCAGCATGAAATGAACTTTCGATAACACAACCGTC
>JABSPC010000499.1 GCA_013215515.1 Crocinitomicaceae bacterium | reverse complement strand
TTGTTGCAGGAACTCCACTTTTTATTTATGGAGCGACAGCATTGGTAACAGGATTTGCGGAAGAATATGATTCATTTAATCCTGATGTTTACCAATCAACCACAGGGTTGGTGACTGCTTTGATAGCTTCGGTTTTAGGAGTTCATTCATTGGTTAGTACTTGGATTGACAAGCGTAAATTTAGAAGTGTATTTAACGCGGCCAGGGTAGATTTAATGAACATTCATTTTGCATTACAAGATGAACACGCTGTTCCAGATCAGACGAGTGAATCCGTGCAAACAGTTGGTGTGGTAACTGAAGAATTACGAGATGATTTGAAAGCTGCCATTCAGGAATCACGAAAAATTGTAAACATAGAGTCTCAGAAGTATTTCGAGTTGGATGCGGCCCCTTCGTTTGATGTATCATCTATATTAACAAGTTCGGCGTCGACGGCAAAATCATTATTCAACAGTTTCAAAAGCAAACGTTTCGCGAATAACATGGAACGCTTGGAGGCCGAAGAAGCAGAGAAGTATGCGGAAAAGAAGGAGATCAAAAAAGAGATCAAAAAGAATGAACTCACAATGCAATTGGTCGTTATGAAAATTGGAAAAACGATTTCCAAGGAGACGAAGCTGCTAGCGCGAATTGATGATCTTGAAAAAATTCCAGAAAAGGCTGTAGAATTAAAGTTGGCGGAAAAAGATCTCGTGAAATTAGAAGATGATTTAGATAAACTTGAATTGCAATACGATGAGTTAGTGATTCAGATTGAGGCAACAAAAGAAGAATTGGCTTAATCATTTTACAAGAGAGAATTATGAGCGAATCAAAAAATACTTTAATGATCACCGCGGACGATTTTGGCGTTCACAATTTTATTGATGATGCCATTGTTGATTGCATTGACAAGTTGGATTGTATCGATGCTATAGTTACCCATTCAACTTCGGACGAACGGATTAAAAATCTACTCAAGAACAATCACGATAAATTCAAGAATAATAAAGTTAAACTTGGCTTGCACCTAAACTTAACTTGTGGAACTCCTCGACATTTGCCAAAGAATAGCACGAGTTATTTGAATGCAATTTCAAAATTTAGATATTCGAAAGGAGGAAGTCATAAAAAACGCCAGTTTAAACATAAACGAGCATTGACAATTATTCCAAAACTTGACAACCTTCTGGATTATCATAAAAAGCACCTTGTCAAAGAACTTGAAGAACAGTACAATTCTTTCCGAAAGTTTACAAAGGGTATGATTAAGGGACAAGAAGACATGAAGCCGTATCACATTAGTGCTCATCTCGGAGTGTATAACGCAACGGAAGAACTATACGATATCCTTAAGGAATTTTGTCTTAAAGAAGACGTGCCAATGCGCTGTCCAACATTGTTATTTTATGATACCGATAAAGACATGAAAGACTGGACAAAAGATAAGCAAAAGCTTTTGCCTGAATGGAAATTGAACGCAATGAGGATCCTAGAAAACGGATGGAAAATCAATGCTTGGATGCGTCGTCGTCAGAAAGCTCAATTTCTTATTGATCGAAAAGAACTTAATTTGCCATGCACAGATTTTTTCATTGAGCACTTTTTTAAACAAGGGGAAATTGAGCACTGGACAGAAATTTTGGAGAGGATAGTAGAAAATAAATCGGGTAAATACTCTTATGAAATGGTTGTTCATCCTGTGAACTTTGATAAGAACGATGATCTGGACACCTTACCTCACGGAATTGACAAAAATTCTTTTAAGAAGCGAAAAGTTGAATATAAAACACTAATGAGTCAGCCTATTCGGAAACAAGTTAAAGATGCTGGAATAGGTGTTTTCAAGTTTTAATAGTGAGATTGTTTCGTATTTCCATTGAATGAAACTATCCGAGTAATAAAAAACATGCCGAATTGGTCACCTGGTGAAAGGAGTAGTAAAAAGGTTCGTACTGGATGTAGAATTCCAGTTGTTTACAAAGTGAAGTAATCACTCAAAAACACTTTCGTCCTCAGAACTAAACTGAATGTATTCTGTTGCCGGATTTGGAAAGGTTTGAACAGAAATTATTTCGTCAACTTCATTGATTCCTGCCGTTGGATTGAACTCCCAGAGGTCATTGAAATTGGTGCCATTTGTCCCTGTGCATACATAAGCGCGGTAGCCAATCACAAAGCTTTTTGTAAAACGTCTTGCCGTTCCTAGGAAATCTTCCAATTGCGTCCATTGATAAGTAACGGGGTCGAATTGCCAAACTTCCGAAGTACAATCGCTAAATGTTGCTCCGTACCCACCAACGATATAGAACTTACCATCTAGAAAAAAGTCGGCTGAGCCTTTAGAAGCTTCGCCAGGGAACAATCCAGCAGAAAAACTTCGTACCAGAGATCTGTTGCCGTTTCATACATGTACATCGTATAGTCCGCTTTAACCCAAAAGTTATCATCATAAGTACATGCGGAATAGGTGAAATTCAAAGGAATTGGAATTGTACTTACCAAAGACCAATTGTCAGATGCAAAAAGATATTTATAAAGTTCAGCCGTGAATACATTCATGAAATACGCACGGTCTGCCAATACCATTTCCTGCGTATCCTGAAAATTAATTCCAAGCGGAGCACTCGTCATTTGTTCCCAACTATTCGTTGCCGGGTCGAATCGATATAATTCTTCGTGCTCAACTTCTCCGAGGCCAACATAGACTTTGTTATCATAGGCCCAACAATGACATCCCAATTCACCGTTTCCATTATTCCCAGGGTAAATTGCTTTCTGTGTCCATGAATTCGTTGCAGGATCAAAGGTCCACCAATCGTTGTAATACACTTCGAAGCCAACCCCGTTATAGTGCCCCAAGCCGATATAGCCACGATTTCCAAGCCCTACGCCACAAGCGCGATGCCGTCCTGTTCCCTCTAAACTTGAACGTTGTGTCCATTGCGAAGCCGTTACTTGACAAGCAATAAACAGAAGTGACACAAGTAGTAAATGCTTCATCATTTGACTACAATTTACAAAATCCAATATAAGTGGGCAAAGTTCAAACTAGAGCCGAAACCTTGAACCGATGGGCCACTTACTTTCCAAATTTGGTCAATACGGTGTAGCCTGTTAATTTCCCATTTCCATTATAAGATTCAGAACGTACCATTCCAATTCCTTCGCTGTACCATTCTGTAGAGCTTCCTTCGATGTTCATTATCACCTTAGTTCTAACTTTTTGCTTCAATTTGACGCATCTATACGTCCCCGCAGTAGTTGTAAATTCTTCAATTTTTTCAACTTCTCTGTCGTAAATTAAGATGTTCATGGTCATGAGGGCCATTCCACTTGTTGAGATTGAGATACTCAATTTTCCGTCTTTCAAGGCTCCAGTATATGAAGTGTCTGTAGGGGGTACTTCGAATTCTGTAGCATCAACCTCGACTTCCATATCCTTATAGGCTTGCATTGCTGCACCGTCTAATTTCATTGCCATATCAAAAATGAACTTCCCATTCTCACATTTGGCCTTGAACGTGTTCACGTATGTTTCCTTGTCCTTGGCGTCATAAGATGTTGCCTTGATTGTAAACGTCGAAGTGCTGTCTGTTTCTTCCTTTACTAATAATTCGAAAGCCGTTTTTCCAGGAACCTTTTCTTTAGGCGAGTAATTCGTGACTTCCCACTTATCTCCTTTGGTATTCGGAACGTATGGTTTGCAGTCTGCCTGAGCATAGGCAAGCGTAGTAAATAGAATAGATATTAGAAGTAAAGAGATTTTAATTTCAGTAAAGTGTTAGTTTTTAGGTCGTTAAATTTACGAGTAAAATAAGAGTAAATACTTGAATTCGACTAATTTAAATCGAACTTACTCAAAGTAAACCTCTACCTTTGAGCATGGCTAAAACAGTAATCATTCTTGGTGCAACGGGACTTATAGGAAGTCTTGTCTTGGAATTTTTACTGAGTGACGAACGCTATTCTAGTGTGAAGTTGTTTTCTAGAAAGTCCGTTGGTAAAAAGCATCCAAAGCTGAAAGAATTCATTGTCGACGTTTTGGATTTGCATTCAGCAAAAGATGATTTCACTGCGGATGAAGTGTATTGTTGTATTGGAACAACAAAGAAGAAAACTCCAGATCAAGACCTTTACACCAAAATAGATTTCGGGATTCCAGCTGAAGCCGCCAAACTATGTAAGGAAAATGGAATCAAAGTTATGGCAGTTGTTTCGGCAATAGGTGCAGATCCAAAGAGTAAAATTTTCTACAACAGAACCAAAGGAGCAATGGAGCAGGCAGTACTCGATTCAGAAATTGAACGCACATATATTCTACGGTCAAGCATTATTTCAGGGAACAGACAGGAAAAGCGCTTTGGAGAAAAAATTGGAATTGTAGCTTTTAAAATATTGAGCCCTTTGTTCATTGGCCGGTTAAAAAAGTACCGAGTTGTTCGAGCCGAAAGTATTGCGAATAGAATGGTTAAATTGGCGAATTCCGATGAAGCATCTAGAATTGTTGAATCAAACGAGATTTAGGATTGAATTATACCTAATTTTGCACCATGAGAAAGCCGGTACATAAGAAGAAGAAAAGAAAAACGACTGTTTTTAAAGAAGATAGCAAGCAAGACTTGATTTTTGCTAATTATTTGATTGAGGACATCACTGCTTTTGAATCGCTTCTTCCAAAAAATGAAAACGATCCATTGAGCGAAGAATTAACCATTGAAATTTTGGCTAGCGTAAAGAAAACCAAATCCAGATTGGAAACCTTTTCTACGGTATTCAGAACGAAGTACGACAGCGTTCGTTTCAATAAGCTACAAAGCATATGTAAGGCATTTCTTAGAAGCGGAAAAGAGAACCCAAGGTATCGATATGCGTTTCTTCTTAAAGAGTTAACTGCTGGACGTCAAGAATTGTACAAGCATATTGGGTAGATTGTAAAGAACTCAGGATTTTTATTTCATCCTGTTTTTACTCAAATAGAAATACGTCACTTCTCCCTTCTGCTTAAGAACGAGAACATCATTTTCGAGGGAAAGAACTTTGTAGACAATTTCGTCTCCCACCTCAATAGTTTCGTTCAATAGGTTCTTTTTGGTCACAATAACGGTGATTGTTTTGGATTCATCATCGTACTTGAAAGTACCGTCAATGTTTCCTGCAGTGAATCTTGAATCGATACGACATTAAAGATTCCATTATCAACAAAGGTATAAAATGAACTGTTTTCATTGAGTTTGGTTTGTTCCTTCCTTCTGTCTTTGATCATATCATCAAGGAAACTTTGCGAGAATTTTTTGTTTGTTCTGTATTCTTCCCAAATGCCTTTTTGTAACTCTTTGTTTCCAACTTGAACGATGTCTTTTGTTGGCTCTTTTTTTAATCTGTTTTTGCTCAAATAGTAATATGTCACTTGGCCTTTACGCTTAAGAACAAGTATTTTCTTTTCAAGTGAAAGAACTTTATAGACCATTTTCCCACCGACCTTCACTTTTTTGTTCGACAGGTGTTTTTTACTCACAACAACAGTGATCTTTTTAGACTCTTCATCGAATTTGAAAGTACCGTCAATGTTGCCTGCTCCGTAATCTTGTATAGATGCGATATTAAATGATCCATCTTCCGAAAAAGTGACGAAGGAAGAATTGCCATTGAGTTTTACTTGCTCCTTTTTTCGGTTCTTGATCATATCATCAACAACATCCTGAGAGAATGATTTTGTTTGGCGATATTCTTCGCAAATGCCTTCTTATAAGTCTGCAGTGCTCGACTGTGTCAGCGCATTTAGCGACATTGAAATAAATATAAATGCAATAGAGAATTTGAATGTTTGTTTGAAGCTCTTCATGAGCTTAAGGTTTTATTTGAGCAGGGTATTTCAATTATCAGACCAAGTTTGTTTAGGGGGACGAACTTACACTTTTGTAATGGGAGTGAGCTAAGTTTTGAATCTTTTTATTCTTCAATAAGTACAAGTATCTAAAATATACTTTTGGAACTGTACATCTGTTACTTTCTCCATTTCTCGCATTTCAATAACATGAACAAGTTATTGATCCTCTTAACAATCCTTTTAATTGGCTGTGAAAATCAATCTTTCACCCGTTTACAATTTCCTGATAAATTAAATGAAGGAATAGTCGCAGAGCTAAATATTCCAGTTCCGTTACAAGCTGACAAGTTCAATTTCCCGATAGGTCCACCAGACGGAAAAGGATATTACAATGCCCAGAAATTTGGAAGAAACAATCATTTAGGAGATGACTGGAATGGACTCAAGGGTGGTAATAGCGACCTCGGCGATCCTGTTTACGCAATTGCGAACGGGTATGTAAATACCGCAGTTGATTACAGAGGAGGATGGGGAAACGTAATTCGAATTACACATTATTTGCCCAATGGATCAACCCTAGAATCCTTGTACGCCCATTGCGATACTGTGATGGTCAAAGAGAAGACATGGGTGGAAATAGGAGACCAAATTGGAACAATAGGGACGGCCCACGGAATTTATCCCGCGCATCTGCATTTAGAAATTCGAGACGACGCTGATATGCCACTCGGCTATGGATATGATGAAAACAATGAAGGCTTTTTGGATCCAACCGAATTTATTAAAAATCATAGGTGATTTTTTTTAGTTGTTAAATCGCTGCGCTTTTGGATTATTAGATCGGTCGCAAGCTTCCTCTTGGATTCGTTTTAGTTTCAATGAATTCGTATAATCTCAAACAAATCTAAAAGCGTAGCGATCTAAAAAGGAGCTTGCGACTGATCCACAAGTTCAAAGGACGATCCAAGCGCATAGCGCTAACCCCCTATCGAAGTCATATTCCGATTCTTATGCCCAGCAACGGCCTCATCGCTGAAAGCTGCAAGACCACCACGTTCTTTGTGCTTTAGCATGAATGCCTTGCGAATAATAGGCTCGATGTCCTCACCATTTCGGTGCAAGGAAAGTAGATCAGATTCATCAACAGAAAACAAACAACTTTTGATTTTCCCATCAGCGGTAAGGCGAATTCGATTGCATGAATCACAAAATGGATTGGTCACAGAACTGATAATTCCAAAGGTTCCAACGCCGTCGTTTAAGGCGAAATTTCGAGACGTGTCGTTTGGTTCGCCTTCTAGTTTTGTATAGCCATCAACGCCAAATTCCGAATCAACTTGATCTAAAATCTCTTTAAATGAAATCGTTTTTTCCGACTTCCAACTGTTTCCATCGAAAGGCATGAATTCAATAAACCGAATGTGCACATTTTCGTTTTTCGACCAGCGGACAAAATCATTGATCTCATGATTGTTTACATCTCGAATCACAACAACGTTTATTTTGACTTTGAAATCATTATCGATTAGCAATTGAATATTATTCTTGATTTCTTGAAAATAATTCCTTCTCGATATCGCGTTAAAGCTGTCCGCTTCAAGTGAATCCAAACTGACATTCACAGCTTTAATTCCAGCCTCTTTGAAGACATCAATAAATCGGTCTACAATTACTGCATTCGTTGTTATAGAAAGTTCAACGGGGAGTTTCCCTAATTCACGAATAATGAATTCAGCGGCCTTTTTTATCAAAGGCTCGCCACCTGTCAAGCGTATTTTTTTGACGCCCAAATCCACAAATGTTTTTGCGATGGAAATCAACTCTTCGGCGGTCATGAATTCTGCTTTGTCACGCAATTGAACACCTTCTTCGGGCATGCAATAGAAGCAGCGGAGATTACAGCGTTCCGTTAAAGAAATGCGCAAGTAATCGTGCTTTCGACCGAATTTATCGTAGATATGTTTTGAAGTTTCACTCATTAATCGTGGCGTGCACCTTTAAAAATTTGAAATAAATGAAGTAGGGCTGGGAAGACAGCGTCCATCGACTCAGAAGCTCCTTTTGTCGATCCCGGCAATGCCATAATTAAACTTTGTTCTTTCGTTCCAACGATACTTCGAGATAACATTGAAAATGGAGTGCGTTCCTGTCCATAACTTCGAATCGCTTCTGCTATACCGGGAATTTCACGATCCAAAAGTGGTGCTAATGCATCCGGCGTAACGTCTCGTTTTGAAAGACCTGTACCCCCCGTAAAAATGATGAGGTCTGTTCCTTGCGAAACGTGATTCAATGTTACTTCTTGAATTCGATCAAACTCATC
>JABSPC010000498.1 GCA_013215515.1 Crocinitomicaceae bacterium | reverse complement strand
TATAATTCTAAAGAAGTAATCGTAGTCAAGAATATTAAGATTCTCGATAACACTTTTGTACGTAATATTGTTTCCTGAGAACGTTACAACTTGATCAAAAATAGAAAGTGCATCTCTTAATGCGCCATCTGCTTTTTGTGCAATTATATGCAAGGCTTCTTTTTCAGAAGTTACGCTTTCCTTTTCGGCGATATTAGCCAAATGATCAGCAATGTCTTTCACTTTGATTCTATTGAAATCAAAAATTTGACAACGTGATAATATTGTAGGTATAATTTTATGCTTCTCTGTCGTCGCTAAGATGAATATAGCATGCTTAGGTGGCTCTTCCAGTGTTTTCAAAAACGCATTAAATGCACTCGTCGAAAGCATGTGAACCTCATCAATGATATACACTTTATGAGATCCTAGTTGCGGTGCAATCCGTACTTGATCAATCAAGCTTCGAATGTCTTCAACCGAGTTGTTAGAAGCAGCATCCAATTCATAGACATTCAATGAAGCCCCTGAATTAAATGACTCACATGAGACGCATTTGTCGCAAGCTTCAATCGATTCTGATTTATCAAAACAGTTGATTGTCTTTGCTAATATTCTCGCAGTAGAAGTTTTACCAACTCCTCTCGATCCACAAAACAAAAACGCTTGAGCCAAATGGTCATTCTTGATAGCATTTCTCAACGTTGATGTAATAGATTTTTGACCCACGACAGTGTCGAAGGTTTGCGGTCTATATTTACGTGCTGATACTATGAAATCACCCATCTAGAACAAATATAAATGAATTCTCCGTTGAATCGTAGAACTGTTGATAACTCTTGAGAAAAGTGGAGTTTAAATTTGAATATCGCTGCTAACAGTTGTTTTCTTTTAGGAACCACAACTTTTGAGTGAATTCCTTGTATGATACAAGTATCTACTCGATGTTTAACTTGGCACAATTAAAAGGTCTTCGATAAAATCTTCATAGTTATTAAGAAAGTCTGCGGTGGTTTGTCCACCATTTTCGATAACGATAATAAATTTTTCTCCATCAACATCAACGCTATAGATGGCTTCAACGTCAACATACTTGGAGCCTTTTGTTCTAGTTTCGTATTTGGTGATCTCGTGAAATCTTCCATTGATGATTTTTTTGCAAGAGAATCCAGATGCTGGATGATTTGAAAAGTAGAGGTGGTAAGACTGTTCAATTTTACTCGCATTTTGGCCTACACTTAACGAGGGGTAGTCATAAGAAAGGCCAACGTATTCAATTAAAATACTTCCTTCTAAAGCTTGGCTGGCATATCCATATTCAAAATATCCTTCGTAATTATGATAGTCCGATTCTCTCCATTTATTATCTCGAACTTGCTCGTTAGACGAAATGTCGTAGTTGGAGCTGCTGCCTCCATATGTTGAAGAATACGTATCGTAATAGTCCTCATCTTCATCCTCATCGTAATATTCATCTCGGAATTCTTGCCTCAATAGATTGTCTTCCCGTCTTCTTTTTTCTCTATCAGCACGTTCTAAAAGCTCTGGATCTTTATTTCCTCGTTCGTCTTCTGAATTTAATCCACAGGAAGTAACAAAGAGGAATGCTCCAATAAATACAAATTTGAAAAGTAGTAAGCTCAGTTTCATGTCGAATTGCAATGTTCGCGGTATGAAGATACTGAAATATTGAGAGTCAAAAAAAGGGGAAAGGGAATACCTTGAATATCAATTCAAACCATTCGCTTTCCCCTCTAATAACGCAATAGGTAATTTATAGTACCGTAATGCTATCAATAGAATCTCCTTCACTAATTTCATCTATAACGTCCAATCCTTCAACTACTTTACCAAAGCAAGTGTGATTTCCGTCTAAATGAGCCGTGTTTGTTCTTGAGTGACAAACAAAGAATTGAGATCCTCCAGTATTTCTTCCAGAGTGAGCCATAGAAAGAACTCCTCTTTCGTGGTGTTGGTTTACTCCATCAAGTTCACAGTCAATTGCGTAACCTGGACCACCTGTTCCTGGCATTCCTTCAGCACCATCTTTTGAGTTTGGGCATCCGCCTTGAATAACGAAATCAGGTAGTACTCGATGAAATTTCAATCCATCATAATATCCTTCTTTAGCCAATTTAGTAAAGTTAGCTACTGTTTTTGGAGCGTCATTGTCGTAGAATTCGACTTTCATTTCTCCTCTATTTGTTTTAATAATTGCTTCCATAATATTCAATTTTTGTGCAAAGATAACTTCTTGCCTTCATTATTCACACCAACTTAAGTACATTTGTTCAATGAAATCTATGAGAATTAATCGGAAGGAATCAGGGCTGTTCTCTGAACAACAGATCAAAATGGTCTATGAGCAAGATTTTTATTCGGATTTCATAAATGAGCCCTTTGCCATTGAGGCATTTGAAAACCAGATGAATTTAAAGCAAGAATCGTTTAGTAATGATTCACGAAAGCTGCTTCAAAAAGCTTTGTTAGCGCAAAATTCAGAGTCCAAATTATGCGATGCGTCTCAAGCAAATTTGAATTCCTTATCGGATGAAAATACATTTACCATCACTACTGGACATCAGTTATCCTTATTCACCGGTCCCCTTTTTTTTGTCGTAAAGATTCTTCACGTTATAAAAATGTGCAATGAACTTCAAGCAAAGCACCCGAACAAAAAATTCATTCCGGTTTATTGGATGGCCACTGAAGATCATGATTTTGAAGAAATTCAATCGTGCAATTTATTCAACCAAAAAATCACTTGGGAAAGCGACCAAAAGGGGCCAGTTGGTCGATTTGATGTTGATGATTTTGAAGAGGTGAGAGAAAAGCTGAATGGTCTTTTTTCAAATCATGAGGATTCTGAAATGTCAAAAGTTCTGGCTTCTTATAAGGGAAAGAACTTCGCCGAGATGACTCGGAATTTAGTTAATGAAATCTTTGGAGATAAAGGTTTAATTATAATAGATGGAGATGATAGTGCTCTCAAGGAAAGTTTTGTTCCTGTAATGATTAAGGAAATCGAAGAGCAGTTTTCGTTTAATGCAGTTTCAGTCGCGGACAAGGAGCTAGAGACCAAAGGAGCAAAATTACAAGTTACGTCTAGGGAGATTAACCTGTTTTATATCGAAAAAGGAATTCGCCAACGTGTGGAATTGATTGATGGGAAGTTCATTGTTCAAGGTGTTGGAGAGTATAGTCAATATTCAATTATTGAAGAAATAAAAAACAATCCAAAACGATTTTCACCCAATGTGATTCTTCGTCCTGTATACCAAGAATGGATTTTACCAAACCTCGCGTATGTGGGTGGAGCTGGAGAGATTTCGTATTGGCTGCAATTGAAGGGGATTTTTGATACTTTGCAATTGCCGTATCCTTTGATTCAAGTTAGAAATTCAATTGTTTGGCTAGACACTGCCGTTATGGGGAAGCTGGAAAAATTCGACTTTTCAGTAACTGATATTTTTAAGGACATCGATGCTTGGAAAAAGGAGTATGTTCAGAACAATGCCGGCGACGAATTGGATTTCACTAATCTTGATAAACAATTAAAGTCGTTGACAGATGAACTGAAAAAGATAATTTTAGGCGTTGATCAAAGCAAGGAACAGTTTGCCGACGCGGAAATAACTAAGTTAGCGAAACAGGTTGAAGGAGTGAAATCTAAGGCCGTAAAGATGTCTAAAGGAAAGCACGAGCAAGTTATGAAGTCTATGGATCAAATTAAATCAAAGGTTTTTCCAAACAACGGATTGCAAGAGCGCTCCGTTAATTTCTTTCAATTTTGCGCTGACGGTAAGGTTTCACCACATATAAACGATCTATACAATACCTTGGATCCATTTGAAAAGGACTTAATTATCTTACTAGCTTATTAAGCTTGAAATAATCTAAAAGATCTAACGTTTGTAAAGCAACAATTATACAATGCACAAATTACTGTTACTTATTTTCCTTTGTTTTACAAGTATAACCTTCGCGCAGACGACTGTTGTTACGGGGCGCTGTATAGATAAAAGAGGAAAGATTCTTCCAAACGTTATTGTTTCAGCGAAGAATAGTGTGAATCAAAATTTAGTTTTGACCGACGAAGACGGCCAATTTGAAATAAGTTTCTTCAATCAATTTGGTACAACACTTTACTTTAAAATAGATACAAATGATCGATTGAAATTTCACGTATCATTTGACAAGCAGGATACAATCGATATTGGTGATTTTAAATTCCCATATCAAATTCAAAGCGCTATTTATGTTAACCATGCTATCGAAAACCCACACGACATTGAACCATTGCC
>JABSPC010000497.1 GCA_013215515.1 Crocinitomicaceae bacterium | reverse complement strand
CCGTCTTTGGGGGTTCCGTTGCGTGACTTACGCTCTAAGTTTCGTTTGAAATCTACCTACTTTGATACGCATTTGGATGGCTCACAGGTAATCATAAATGGACGTGGCTTTGGACATGGAGTAGGGCTATGTCAAGAAGGTGCTATGAATATGGCGAAACTTGGATTTGACTATACGCAGATCGCTAGGTTCTATTTTTATAAAGTGGACATTATAGATTCCAATCAAAATAATTTCTTTGATCAGGAAGGAAGTTTGGAATAGAATTTTATTCGTAGAAAATCACGCAAATATCTTCGTCATCTTTTTTAAAGAATTTTTTCTCTCTAGCATATCTTTCAACTTCAGGCTTGCGCTTCAATTTTTCCAAAGTAATTTGAGTTTCCTCTAAATCCTGTTTCATTTGATTCGTGTCCTCCTGTAGATGACTGAGCTTGTTCGATTGAGAAAAAATAGTGAAGATGTCATTCTCGTCTAAAAACAACGTGTAAACGAAGAATATCGCTGTTACCAGGATGAACTTGTTACGAAGTAAATTTAGTACTGATTTCATTACTTCAAAGATAAGAGGTTTTAGTACCGCTTAGAATTGTAGGTAATGATGTTATTCAATAGGGATTGTTCAAATCAAGCAAAGCTACTGGAGAATAATTTTGCGTCTTAGAATTCGTCCTTCTGATTCAACTGTCATTAAGTAGCTTCCAGCGGTCAGATCATTAATTTGAAGATGCTCTTTTGCTGCAATTGATTGGATTGTCTGATTCCAAACAATTTTACCTGAAACATCAATGACTGAGATGATCGCTTTTTGTCCAATTAATTGTTGCGTTTCAATTGTTAAATTTCCATCTGATGGAGTTGGATAAATTGATAGAGCAGATTTATCGAATTCAGAAAGAGAAACGTCATCAAGTGCAACGGCAAAATGAGCCAGTGAACCCATCGCACCTTTTGTTACCTGATAAAGATAGTCCAGATCCATGTTTACGATTAAATCATTACTCGTGTGAGCATATGGCGTTTCATTCTTTTCGTAAAGGCCGGTGACAATTTCTCCGTTGTTCATGAAAGGAACATAATCGGACCCATAAGCGAAATAGAACTCTGTGCTCAACGTAGAATAAAATTCAATGCAATTGGCCAACTCAGTAGTTGCAATATCGGATGCAGCATTGTTAGCCGTTGGTGGGCTCTGATCGCTTTCGCAAACTATTATGTCATTCGTCATGCCCGCTATTCCACCAACTTGATCAATATTGAAAACAACCTTGATATCCATGTTAGTGCTTACCACATCATCGTTAACGTAGTTGATACTACCCAGTAACCCATTTTCCTCAGCACTGAAGTGAATGAATTTTATAGAATACTCTGTTTGAACGTCTTTGAGAAGCCGAGCGAGCTCTAATAGAATTACTGTTCCCGATCCATTGTCATTTGCTCCAGGTCCGTTTGAAGTGTCATAATGAGCATCAATAATAACATACGTATTTGGGTAGACAGTACCCGTTTTAGTGACTATTAGGTTTTTAGCGCCTATTCCAGTAGCGAAAAACTGATCCTCCTGAAGATCGGTATATCCATAACTCACATATGAATTATAAAGCCAATTATAGGTATTGTCAATCTCAGTGGTTCCAATCTCTTTCACTCCAAAGCCTTCAAATAGGTTCAGGTTTTGATTAATAGTATCTTGATTGCAATCATCTGCAAGACTTGCATAGAATGGATTGTAAGTTTGAGCAATCGATCCAAATGCAAAAAATAACAGAGGGAGAAGGGTTAATTTCATAAGTTCTAGTCAGAGAAGGCTAAATTAGAAAAAACAAATTGCAATAAAAAACCCGTTCTGTATTACTAGAACGGGTTTAGATATAATTTCGTTGGAATATTAGTTAACGATGTCGTCGTATTTCTCTTTCCATGTTTCGTCTTCCTCAAACCATTGTGCAACTTTGTTCAATAGTATTTTTGCTTTATCCAATTGACGCTTGCCTTTTAGCGCTTCTGCAGAGTAGAGAATACCATACATTAGCATTTTATTATCTGCTTCACTCCATGTGTCAAGACTTGTAATGTCTTTCAATAAAAGATCTGCTTCTTTCCAAAGAACTCGAGCAGTTCCAGGATCGGCAATAACAAATTTACAAGCTCCGGCGATGTATTTAGCACCAACAATATTTTCTGAAATTTTATTGTATTTGATTGCCCAAGAGTACGCTTTTTTAGGAGTCTCACCGTCAAATTCATTGGTAACCCTATTGCATAGAGTCATTTGAAATTCCTGAACAAAGTCAATAAATTCTTCATCAGCCATTGTTGCCCCATCATTATATTTAAGATCGTACTTCGTTCCTTTTCCTAGATATTTGATAGCATCTTTATATGCGTTTTTGTATTTCTCATCTGAATCACCTGATAAGTGTATTTTGTGAAGCCCCCTAGCTGCCCATATGTATGGAGGGATCTCTTTCTTACGCTTATCGTTCTCTATTATCTTGATAGCTTTCGCTACTAGTTTCTTATAGTTACCATCAGCATACAAGATTTTCAATTCGTCATAGTTTTGACTGAAAACGATTTGACTCATGAAAATTAAACTTAGGCAAGTAATGATACGTTTCATAGTGTTCTTTATTTTCCTTTCAAAATTCAAATATTGTACCGAATCTTGATTTCTAGGTAAAGTTAACTCTTTTTTAACAAATCTATTGTTGTAGCTTGTTACGTGGAAGTCAGTAATAGGTTTCAAATTATATCCCGTGAATAGGATTAATTCCAAATTACTTAATTTCAATTAAAAGTTAATTAATTGCTTTAAATATTTCTTTAACGATTACAACTGAAGAGCGTTCGCCCAGCTTGTTACTGAAATCCAGTGCGACATTCGCATTCAATTCTTTTTCTCTGTACTCGGTTTTATCCTTGTTGTCTCCAGTGATTAGCTGGCCAGCAGTTCGATTCGTTGTCACTTTCTCGTCTTTATCTTTGCTCGCGCTCCAATTGAATGTTTCATTATTTGATACTCTCGTTAACGTTCCAGATGATGAAAGGTCAATTGAAGTTAGTTCAAAAATATCCCCATGATTATCCGAAACGGTATCGTTTATAGTTTCCGTTTTAGTGGATTCACTAATTTTAAAACTGGAAATTTGAATTGTGAATTCAGGATTTACCTCATCTAAAACAACATTGTTCAATTCAAGGTCCGATTTCAAACCGCTCATAAATTGCGCAGTCAGTTCTTCTCTTGTATATGCGCCTGAGAAATTAGAATTTCCACTATTGTTGATTTCAATTGTTGGCTCCACTGTAATGTTTACATGAACTTCACGCTCCAATTGTTTATTCAAGTTTGTATAGCATGAGCTTAAACCTGATATGAGTACAATTGAAATCGCTAAAACTAATAATTTTGTCATTATTCAAAGCTTTTTAATAATAGTCCAAGTATGTTTTGAGCCGCTGATGAAATTTTCGTCCCTGGTCCAAAAACGCCAAATACACCAGCATCATAGAGAAAATCGTAATCTTTTTTTGGAATTACACCACCTGCAATTACCATAATATCCCCGCGTCCTAATTTTTCCAATTCAGCAATCACTTGAGGAACTAATGTTTTATGTCCAGCCGCTAAGGATGAAACGCCCAAAATATGAACGTCGTTTTCAACTGCTTGTTTTGCAGCTTCATCTGGCGTTTGGAATAAAGGTCCAATATCTACATCAAAACCAATATCAGCAAATGAGGTCGCGATTACTTTTGCGCCACGATCATGTCCGTCTTGGCCCATCTTAGCAATCATTATTCGAGGTCTTCTCCCTTCAAGCTTACTGAACTTGTCAGCCATTTCTTTTGCCAAGTTAAAGTCTTTGTCTTCCATAGATTCAGATGAATATACACCATTTATTGATCGAATGGTAGCTTGATAACGTCCGTAAACATTTTCCATAGCTGTTGAGATTTCTCCCAATGAAGCTCTGGCTCTGGCACAGCGAATTGCAATTTCTAAAAGATTGCCTTCTTTATTTCTAGCCGCATCTTCCAATTCTTTTAGGAGTACATCAACATTTACTTGATCTCTATTTCCTTTTAATTCATCAAGCCTTGATACTTGTGATTCACGTACTTTCGAATTATCAACTTCCAGGATATCAATTGAATCTTCTTTTTCAAGCTTGTACCTGTTGACTCCAACAATAATGTCTTTATTAGAATCAATTCGCGCCTGTTTGCGAGCAGCTGCCTCTTCAATTCTCATTTTAGGAAGTCCAGTTTCAATAGCCTTTGCCATTCCACCTAATTCTTCTACTTCTTCAATTAATTCCCAAGCTTCATTGATTAATTCCTCCGTTAACTTTTCTACATAATAACTTCCTCCTAACGGATCAACATGTTTTGTAATTCCAGTTTCCTCTTGAAGGTAAATTTGCGTATTCCTAGCAATTCTAGCTGAAAAGTCAGTTGGAAGTGCAATAGCTTCGTCTAGTGCGTTCGTATGAAGGGATTGAGTTCCACCTAAAGCCGCGGCCATAGCTTCAATACATGTTCTGGCGATATTATTAAATGGGTCCTGTTCTGTTAAGCTCCATCCTGAAGTTTGACAATGCGTTCTCAGGGCAAGAGATTTTTTGTTCTCCGGATTGAATTGATTTACCAATTTGGCCCAAATAGTACGCGCTGCACGCATTTTTGCTATTTCAGTATAATGATTCATTCCGATTGCCCAGAAGAAACTCAAACGAGGAGCGAATGTATCTATTTTCATTCCTGCATTAATTCCGGCTCTGAGGTATTCCAATCCGTCGGCTAGAGTATAGGCCAATTCAATGGCAGCTGTAGCTCCGGCTTCTTGCATGTGATAACCAGAGATCGAAATAGAATTAAATCGCGGCATATTTTGAGCAGAATACTCAAAGATGTCCGAGATGATTTTCATTGATGGCAATGGCGGATAGATATACGTATTCCGTACCATGAATTCTTTCAGGATATCATTTTGGATTGTTCCAGCAAGGTCTTTTTTATCTACTCCTTGCTCTTCAGCTGCAACGATGTAAAACGCCATAATTGGGAGCACAGCACCGTTCATCGTCATCGAAACGGACATTTTATCCAAAGGAATTTGATCGAATAGAATTTTCATGTCCAAAATGGAGTCGATCGCAACACCAGCCTTACCGACATCTCCTACCACTCTTTCATGATCCGAATCATACCCTCTGTGGGTCGCTAAATCAAAAGCTACGGAAAGACCTTTTTGTCCCGCTGCTAAATTACGTCTGTAAAAAGCATTGGACTCTTCAGCTGTTGAAAATCCTGCGTATTGTCTAATTGTCCACGGCCGTATTGCAAACATAGAAGAATAAGGTCCTCTTAAATAAGGAGGAATTCCAGACACGAATCCAATGTGCTCGATATCTTGAACATCCTTTTCAGCGTAAAAATTTTGAATATCAATTTTCTCAGCTGTCGTGAAATTCGAAACTTGATTCATTTCGCTAGCAGCTGACTCCGTTCGGTAATCGATTTTACTAAAATCTACTCTTTTCATACCAAGCTATTTTTTGATTCCGTATCAAATACGATAGGCTCGATTCCTAAATATGATTCTCTTTCCACCCATTCTGTCCGCTTTTCATCAGGGATAGGGTATTTATTCATTCCAATTCCAATGATCTTTCCAGATTGAAAAGCATCAATTCGCTCTTGTCTCTTTGATTTAATGTCATTGATGAAAAGGTTAATTCCAGAGTCGCTCAATAATCCTTCATTGATTTCAATTGATTGAAAATAAGACCAAGCCTTTTCTCCGATTAGTTTAGTTAAAGCTTCCACAGAGTAACTTCCACCTGAAGGATCAATGACCTTATCCAGATACGATTCTTCCTTCAGTATCAATGAAATATTCAAAGCCATTCGTTTTGAATGTTCTGAAGCTCCATCTGTTGAATAGAGATCATAAGGCAATACAAGAATACTGTCAGCACCATTAGATGCAGACATTGTTTCAGTTGTTTGTCTTAATAGATTGGTATACGGATCTCGCAAGGATTTATTCGTGTGACCAATGACAGCGGTTATATTACAGTTGTATGTGCACTTGTGTTCAGGGTTATAACAGTCTATTACTTTAGACCATAAT
>JABSPC010000496.1 GCA_013215515.1 Crocinitomicaceae bacterium | reverse complement strand
TCGCTGCTTTTCCATGCAGAAGCACAGAATATGCAAATATCTTTTCGACTCCAGCTTCACCTATACGTTTTCTGAAATGAACAAAGTCACTAGGGTCGCAAGGGAACCGATGCTCAAAATGAGCCATTCCACAAAAGTGCTGCATATACGGGTCGCGGATCCAAGCCTCACACAAGGTCTCATCTTCTAAATTGTAAATCCGCTTTAACATTAAAGAACCAACCATCAATCGTATTGGCATCGCTGGTTTTCCTGTATTTGAATAGTATTCCGAAAAAGCATCTTCAAAATACTTCCAATCAATTTTGTCTGCCAATAATGCCAGTTTATGGTTAAGGTTAATGAACTCGTTCAGAAGAGGTTTGAATAGATTTTGTTGGTTTTGAGATCTTGATTTTCCTATAACATATTGATAACTAATGAATTTATTTCAATTTAAGGATCCAATAATTAATAAGATTAATTATTGGCACAAATTTTATGGCTTGATTTGTTGGAATTTTTAACCTAGGATTAATTCAACAATCCAAAAGCCCTAAGGGCGATCAAGCAATCGTATCAAAATACCCTTTTCGTGCTACTGCGTAATCTACTAACAAATCGTATTTTTGCATAGAATGAATAGATCCCTTTCCGAAATATCGAATGACCAACAAGTTCAAGTCGTGGGCGTGTTGCAATCATCTTTGAAGGTGAAGTTGATGGAAATGGGGATGGTTAAAGGAAAATCACTTACTGTTCTATACCGCGCACCTTTGGGAGATCCAATTGCGATCGATGTTGATGGCTATGTTCTTTCACTGAGAAAAGACGAAGCCAAGTTGGTTGAGGTGGAACAAATTAACGCATAGATGAAAGTTGCGTTAGTTGGAAATCCAAATACGGGTAAAAGCTCCATTTTTAATTTATTGACAGGACTGAGACAGCATGTCGGGAACTTCCCTGGTGTTACAGTCGATAAAAAAGTTGGAAAGCTAAGAATTGGTAAAGAAGATCATGAATTGACTGATCTACCTGGAACGTATAGTATATATCCAAGATCGAAAGATGAAGAAGTTGTTTACGACAGTCTTTCAGATTCACAATCAGAAAATTATCCAGATGCAGTAATCGTTGTTGTAGATGCTGCAAATTTGGAACGAAATCTATTGCTGTTTTCTCAAGTTTATGATTTGGGAATCCCCACATTGATGGTTCTGAACATGACAGACCTTGCGAAGAAGCAAGGAAAGACGTTACACATCGATAAAATTCAAGAGCTCTACCCAGAAGCTTCAATTGTTGAGGCGAATGCAAGGGCTGGATTTGGGAAAGACAGAATAAAAGAAGGTTTGGTCAATTTAAAGAGTCGATCAGCGTCGAAAATCACCCTTGCCGCTTCAGACGATTTGAAAGCGCAAGAAGTAGAAACTGAGGCAAGATTTAAAACCATTCAAAAGAATTTAGGTGATTTAGAATCGAAGGAAGGGAAGGCCAAAGAAATGAGTCGGGGGGAAAAACTATTGGTGCATCCAATTTTGGGATATGTAATTTTCTCATTGGTTTTGATCATCATTTTCCAATTCGTTTATGCTTTTGCGACAATCCCAATGGACTTAATAGACGGGGCATTCACGACATTGAGTGCGTGGACGTCACAGGTTATGCCCAAGGGAGTTTTTACAGATTTAGTCACGCAAGGAATCATTCCGGGGATTGGAGGAGTGGTGATTTTCATTCCGCAAATCGCATTGCTGTTCTTTTTCATAGCCATATTAGAAGAGACAGGATATCTGGCTCGAGTTGTGTTTATCATGGACCGACTGATGCGTCCGTTGGGTCTAAACGGCAAAAGTGTTGTTCCATTGATGTCGAGTGTTGCCTGTGCAATCCCAGGCGTTATGGCCGCACGAACGATCTCAGATTGGAAGGAACGATTGATTACGATTCTCGTTGCACCGTTGATGAGTTGTAGCGCAAGAATTCCAGTGTATACTTTACTAATTGCAATTGTAATTCCTGATGAAACCATTTTCGGAATTATGAATGTTAAGGGACTTGTCCTCTTTGGGTTGTATATGATGGGAACTGTATTTGCCCTTCTAGTTGCAGTCATTTTAAAATTTATTATCAAGTCAAAGGAGCAAGGGTTCTTACTTCTTGAACTGCCAGAATACAAGTCGCCTCGATGGAAAAACGTAGGGATTACTGTCTGGGAAAAAGTTCGAATTTTCGTTTGGGATGCAGGTAAAGTGATCCTCGCAATCTCAATCATTTTGTGGGCCCTCGCCAGCTATGGGCCAAGTGATCGAATCTCGGAATCCGTGAAGGTGGCTAAAATAGAAGCGGCTGAATTGAATTTGAGTGAAGAAGAAACGAATCAACTTATATCGTCTGTTGAATTGGAAAATTCCTACATCGGAATAATGGGCAAAACATTGGAACCTGTTATTGAACCTCTCGGATATGATTGGAAGATAGGAATCTCATTAATAACATCATTTGCAGCTAGAGAAGTCTTTGTAGGATCAATGGCAACGATTTATGCAGTGGAAGACGATGGCGCCAGTAATAAAACGCTCGTTGAAAAAATGAAAGGGCAAAAACGACGTGATGGAACTACTGTTTACACCCTTGCTGCTGGCTCAAGTCTGATGGTGTTCTATGTCTTCGCAATGATGTGTATGGCGACATTAGCAGTAGTGAAACGTGAAACGAAAAGTTGGAAGTGGCCGCTGATCCAAGTTGGATATATGGGAGTATTGGCGTATCTTGGAGCTTGGATAACATTTATAATTCTATCCTAATGCAAACAGTTTTAGTCATCTTGGTTTTAGGCGTCGCTCTTTTTTATATTGGCAGAGAGTTCTATAAACGATTTTTCGCAAACGAAGCGAATTGCGACGGCTGTGCGTTTAATGAAAAGGTAGAATAGAAATAAAAATGAGCGCACTTCTAAAGAAATGCACCCACCAATCTTATTTTTTATCCGCCTGTAATTGAAGTGATTTCACCTTCTTCCCAGCAAATTTCATATGTGTTTTCAACCATTCCAAACTTGCAAGTAACGGTATAACATTCACCATTTTTTGCAGTTACTTTCGGCTCAGCAAGATCGTAATCTCCCATTTCGTGATTTACGATATCGTCGCTTGCTCCGTATAACGCCAACCCAGCTTCAACAGCTTCATAATCACCATCAAAGCTTCCTAAAAATGCTTCCATTTCCGCGCTCGTTTCGATTTTAGCCGGCGTTTCTGCTATCCCACCTTCTTCTCCCTCTGTTCCTTCCGCGTCTCCACTGTCAGTATCACCACAAGAGAAAAGAAACAATCCAAGAAATAACGGTAGAATCAAAGTTGAATTTTTCATAATATTAGCGTTTAATATAGTCTTTAAGATACGAATTATTCCATTATTAAACCTTGATGGTTTTAGAATGAAGACAGCATTAGTTATTCAACTCATCTATCAATTCCCCGACTATTTCTAGCGGTATTTTAATGACGCATTGAATATTGGTTCATTAGATATTATTCCATCTCAACTCCTTGAGTCTTCAAAATATTTCTCACGTACAATGCGAAGAATGCCAAGTAAGCAAAGCAGACAGCACCTACAACAAATGATTGTTGAATTCCAATAACATCGGACAGCTTTCCTTGAAGTGGTGGAATGATTGCCCCTCCGAGAATCATCATTACAAGAAAGGCAGAACCTTGCGTTTGGAACTTGCCCAATCCAGCTAATGAAAGCGAGAAGATACAAGGCCACATAATTGAACAGAAAAGTCCAGCACTTAGGAAGGCGTAAACAGCAATATAACCTGAAGACATTAATCCAATGATCATTGCCACAACTCCAAGCGCACCAAATACCCCAAGTGTAAGAGCGGGTTTATCGTTGGTAAGGAAAAAGGCGGCAATTTGAATCAGCACACACACAATGTACCAGTACAAAGGTTGAACGTCATAACCTGATGCAGCTGCCAAACCAAGAACAACACCAAATGCAATTAAAGGAACAATGAATCGTAATATTTGCTTTGTCTGTTTTTTCATTTCGAAAGCATTAATCGCTCCCGCCCAACGACCAATCATTAAACTACCCCAGAACATTGCAACATAGGGTGCGATTTCTGAAGCACTTAATCCACCAAATGAATCTTGTTTTAGAAGTTCGCCAAGGTTACTTCCTATCGCAACTTCAACACCAACGTAAACGAATATAGCCAGCATTCCCAAAGTTAGCTGAGGATACTGCATTGCGCCCCATCCTTCTTTTTGAGAAGCCCCTTTTTTGTGTGCAAAGAGAAGGCCAAATAGAATTACCAAAAGGCCCCCAGTTAACCACATCATTCGCTGTTGTTCAAGTGGTTTCGCTAGAATCTTGATTTCGTCGTTATTTACATCTATAATTTCATGCTCATCCGGGAAGACAAGTTTTAAATCAGCTTCTCGTTTGTTAGCCTTTTCTTTCGGCATGGCATTTGAAAGAGCATCATACTCCTCATTAATTGCTTCTGTAATGTCTGAATTGTAATCCTCGAATACCTCAATTTTTTTTTGATCTTCGCTCAAATAACTGCTAAATACAGGGGCGAAACAAGCAATTAAAAGGCCGGTAATTACGAGCAATGTTATAACTGCTTTTTTAGCCTTCTCTGGTTCTTCCTCGTTGATTCCAGTGGGCAATTTTTTCGAGAATACAAATAATGCTGCGATCCCTAAAAACAATACCCCAACGCAGGCATAAAGAATATTTACCTTGTAAAGATCTAAAGACTTAATCATGCTATCGTCCATAGACGCCGCGGATCCAAAAAGAACCAACGATACGATTAGTGGGCCGATTGTCGTCCCCAAACTATTTATTCCTCCACCCAGATTAATCCTATTACTTCCAGTGCTTTCATCACCCAAAGAAATCATAAATGGATTAGCCGATGTTTGCTGCAATGAGAATCCCAAAGCCACGATAAACAGTCCAAAGAGCATTCCGGCGAATACGTTGAAGGAAAGCGAAATGATCATTGCTCCAGCACCAATCGCAGAGAAAATGAGTCCATAAACGATGCTTTTCTTATATCCCCAGGAACCAACAATGTCTTTTCCAGTAGACGATCCAATAACAAAGAGAGTCAACGCACCAAGGTAATATGCTCCATAAAATGCAAAATCAACCAATTGACTTTGGAATTGATCCAAATCGAAGTACGACTTGCAAAAAGGTATAAAGACACTATTCCCTGCCGCGATGAAGCCCCAGAAAAAGAACACCGTTGTTAACGTTGATAGTGCACTGTAATTGGTTTTTTGAACCGTTTGATCGCTCATAAGTTGTTGTTTTGAATGAACAAAATACGCAGAATTAAAGGGGGAATTGAGGTTGAGAAAATTATTCGTTCATGGGGAAATGTTAACAAGTGAAACTGAATCGCTACGCTTTTAGATCGCTGTGCTTTTGGATTGTTACCGGTTTCATTAACTCTCATTACTACCCTCTCAATGTAAATTGAGAAATAGCGCCTTTGCGTCTCCGCGGTTAAAAATCAAAGAGAGATTAAACCCCAACCCACAACAAAAAATTGGTTTAAATAAAAACACCTTCCGCTCGCTACTAACGAGGGAGGGTGTTACATGACATTTTTATTCAATTACTAAAGTCGAAACTAACTCTATCTAAAACTGTACTTATGAAAAACTCAAGCTTTCGTTAAAAATATCAATGTCTAAAATTATCTTACTACTTATAAGATGGAAGAAACCCAATAAAGTTACATCTGATCACAATTTATTATTTCTTAGCGTATAAAAACCTTTATTAACTACCTAAATTGCATACGCAACCGACTTTGAACTGCCTGTACTAGTTTTCTTCTTTGATCTTGGTTTTAATACTTTCTAAGTTTATTTTAAAAAGTTCAAGATCTCGATCTTCATTTTGGTTGGCGAGGTCAACAGCTTTTTGATAATTTTTAAGTGCCGATTCTAGGTCTCCTTTCGTCATAAGGGATTCAGCATAACTATCATAGGCATTGGCAGAATTTGGATTCAGAGTTGTGTTTGCTTTGAATATTATTTGAGCAACTTCAGGGTTTTTGTGTTCCGTTAAATATTCGTATCCAAGCATATTTATATCTCCTTCTCCCAGCAATTTTGATTTCTCAGATTCCGTTAGTGCTTGAAGAATTCACTTGTTCGATTTTCCATCAGTGTGATTCTTTAATTTATTTTCTGGGGGAATCAGAAAGAGAAATAGAAGGAAACAACGATATGCTTGTGTTCCCTAACCCTAATAAAGGGGAATTTACTATTCAATTCGACCAACCTGAGAAGCTAAAGATAAAAGTTCAATAATTGATGCTCAAGGAAAAGTTGTTTTTGAAGATAAACGGGGAAGGTTCTCTGGACAGCACAAGAAGGAAATCAACTTGAAGAACAACGGTGCAAGGTTGTATATCATTAAGATCCAACAAGGTGACAAGATTATTCCGAATAAAGTTATAGTAGATTAATACAATCACTACTGTCCGATAAAAATAGAAATTGAGCAATT
>JABSPC010000495.1 GCA_013215515.1 Crocinitomicaceae bacterium | reverse complement strand
TATTTGCTAGTCCTCAGACCAAAATTGGAGACTTATTCCAAGATAAAAACGTGATCTCGGTGAAAACGAATGACGATGATGAATTCGTTGCGAGGATCATGGAAAAATACGACCTGGTTTCCGTTCCAGTAATTGACCTTCAAGGAAAATTAGTAGGGCGAATTACAATTGATGATGTCGTTGATGTAATTATTGAGGAAGCTGAAAAGGATCTACAAATGGCTTCGGGTATCTCCGAAAATATTGAATCCAGTTCTAGCGTTTGGCAAATGTCAAGGGCGAGAATGCCTTGGTTACTGATTGGATTGCTAGGAGGAATCCTTGGCGCTCAAGTAATCTCTAGCTTCGAAGCAGATATAATTATAATTCCACAATTGGCCTTGTTCATTCCTCTGATCACCGCGATGGGCGGGAACGTTGGTGTTCAATCTTCAGCAATTGTAGTACAATCACTAGCCAGAGGAGATCATCAATTTGATTCCATTCTAAAAAAGATTGCCAAAGAGTCCTGGGTTGCATTAATCAATGGGCTAGTTCTGTCGCTTATTGTATTTGGTTTTGCTTACATCTTTGATACTATAACTTTGGCATTTGTAGTTAGCACATCACTATTCACGGTGATCATGTTTGCAGCAGTATTCGGAACTTTAATCCCGCTTGTTTTAGATCGATACAAGATTGATCCTGCGCTAGCAACTGGTCCGTTCATTACAACACTAAATGATGTCCTTGGTCTGTTCATTTACTTTACTATCGGAATCTTAATGTACGGTCTGTAATGAAAGTTCTCTTTCTCGATACAGTTCATCCCATTCTAGAACAGCGATTAACCAAAGCTGGATACAACTGTATTGACGGTTCTCATTTGAGTGATGAAGAATGTATTTCATTGGTTTCAGATGCTGTTGGAATTGTTATTCGCTCACGGTTTAGAATGGAGGCTAAATTTATCGATCATGCCCAAAATCTAAAATTTATTGCTCGTTCCGGTGCGGGAATAGAAAATATTGATGAGGACTACTGTGCCAAACGAAATATTGAATTGCACAACGCACCAGAAGGAAATCGCAACGCGGTTGGTGAACATGCATTAGGGATGCTCCTCGCGCTGTTCAATAAACTGCATACGGCAGATCAGGAGGTTCGAAATGGCAAATGGGACAGAGAAGGAAATCGCGGCGTTGAATTGGACGGTAAAACAGTCGGTCTAATTGGTTTTGGAAATAACGGAAGTGCATTCGCGAAAAAGCTGCGTGGTTTTGATGTTGAGGTTCTAGCTTACGATAAATACAAATCCAGATTTGGAAATGAGTTGGTTCAAGAAGTTGAATTGGAAACGTTATACCAAAAAGCAGATATTGTTAGTTTCCATATTCCGCAGAACGAAGAGACGCTCTACTTTGCCAATGATGCGTTCTTCAATGCTTTCCAAAATCCCATTTATTTAATCAATCTTGCACGAGGCAAAGTGGTTAAAACTTCCGCTCTTGTTGATGCGATGAAGGCGAACAAAGTTTTTGGTGCTTGCCTCGATGTTTTGGAATATGAGAAAACAAGTTTTGAATCCTTTTTTGAACAAAATCTTGATCCGGACTTGAGCTATTTATTGAATTCAAAAAATGTCATTCTTTCTCCCCATGTCGGTGGATGGACGCACGAGAGTTATTTCAAACTTAGCAATGTTTTGGCTGACAAGATTTTAAAGGAATAAATTACCCTGATCAAATTACAGTAATAAGAATTCTTTTCTCTAGTTCTAATAATAATTCGACTCAAATCCTGTTAAAATCAAACAAGTCATTAAACCTTTTGCAGAAAAGTCAGTCTTATAAGTGATAACTCATTTCAAATGCTCCTATTCTTAGCGTACAAATTTCGATTGCCACCTGCGAATTTCATTTTGCTGGGATTCTTTTTGTGCGCATTTCAAATTAGTGGCTATGGACAATTGGATACAAAGCATTTCATTCCACCCATGCATGCGAGAACCTTAGCGGGCAATCACTTTTTAGTTCTTGGAACTCCCGTATCGACAAGTTTTGACGTGTTAGTTACTGACGGGGCAGGGAATATTATTGCCACGCTTCCAGTTTCGAATGCTGCTTCAACCACTATATCTCTTGGTTCGGATTACAATTCTCCTTTCATGGCCTCTGAAACGCAGCTAAATACTGTTCTGGGATCAGGTAAAGGGCTAATTCTTTCAGCTTCTGAACCTTTTTATGCAAGCATTAGAGTCCTCGTTCATAATCAGGCAGGTTCACTTACTTCAAAAGGTGAGGGTGCGGCTTTAGGAAAAGACTTCCGAACTGGGCATATGATTAATAACTCAGCTGCCGGAGATATCAAAAGTAATTGTTTCAGTATCATGGCAACCGAGGACAATACCACGGTTCTTATTTCTGACATTAATCCTGGAGTCATTTTTCGTGGAACTTCCTCGTTTGGCTCACCTTTGACATCAGCGGATGTAACGATTCAACTCAATTCTGGTGAGAGTTATGTGGTTTCGACATATGCCGATCATTTTTCCTCGACCAATAATATTAATGGCTTAAATGGAACTCACATTACTTCTGACAAAGACATTGTTGTCAATTGCGGCACTTGGTTGGGAGGGAACTCAATATTGGGAACATCTCCAAACGGAACTCCCTTCCATGGGAAAGACATTGGTATTGATCAAATGGTTCCTATAGATAATATTGGAACCGATTATGTTCTTATTAAAGGCTTTGGGATCGATAACGAACGAACAATGGTGATTGCATCAATGGACAACACAGACATTTTCATTAATGGAGGCTCCTCACCTGTTGGGACAATTAACGCTGGAGACGTCTACATAATTGAAGGAACTGCTTTTTCCTCTAATGACAACCTTTTCTTACACACCTCAGAACCCGTTTATGTCACCCAAACTACAAATGGAGGTGATGGGCTTATTTATGACTTCGAACATCAATCTGGAATAAATTTCCTACCCCCTGTTTTATGTACTGGAGATAAATCTGTGACAATACCGGATGTTGGTTTTATTGGAACTGCTTATATCAATATTGTAGCAGATGCTGGCGCTATCATATACGCCAATGGAACTTTAATTGGAGGTGCTATGTCAGTAACTGGGACATCCGATTATGAGACCTATTTTTTATTTGGATACACCGGAGATGTTAAGCTAACATCCACATTGCCAATCCGTGTTGCTTTGATAAACTTCAATAACAATGTTGGTGCAGCTGGTTATTTCTCGGGCTTTTCTAAAGAAATCAATATTAATGGAACATTTCAAAATAATAGTTACAGCTCGAACGACGAAATATCAGAAGGATGCGGGGTTGCTACAATAACAATTGATAGACATAGTATTTACGCCGCCAATTCTGTCACCATTTCTCTCGTTGCTACCGGGACAGCACAAGAAGGGTTGGACTATTCATCAATTCCCACTCAGGTTACATTAGCTCCTGGCCAAACACAGGCCACATTTTCAATCGATGCTTTCTCCGATAATCTCACGGAGGGTGATGAAGAAGTGATCATTACACTTTCTGTTGAAGGCGGTAATTGTGGAGAAGATGAATTGAGCTTTCTAATTAATGATGTTTTGGATATTGAAGTTGATATTGAAGATCAGAACATACTTTGCTCAGGAGATGACGCAACGCTTATTGCACTGGTCACTGGTGGCCTTGAACCTTACACTTTTTTCTGGACAAGTGGCGATACTACAGATCAAATAACTGTAAATCCTCAATCAACAACATCGTACTCATTATTTGTAACCGACTTCTGTGAGATTGATACCGCATTTGTTTCGGCAACTGTTACTGTTCCCGTTTTTGATTTTCAAGTTTACCTTCCAGAAGATACAACAGTATTATGTCCATATACACCACTACTATTTGTTGCTGAGGCCTACGGCGGTACAGAATATTATAATTATCAGTGGACATTGAATGGAACCACAATAGGATCTGGCCCTCTACTGAATTCGTCTTCAGCGACGACTTCGAATTATGTTGTTCAAGTTATGGATCACTGCGGTTTAGTAGCTGAAGATTCAATTACCGTCGATGTGATTACCCCATTAATGGAATTAATCATAAATGAAGACAGATTAATTTGTCCGTATGACGACGCAGAATTATGGGTTGAAGTAAATGGAGGTTTGCCACCTTTCACCTATTATTGGGACCATTCTGGAGAGACGGACTCGAACGTATGGGTAAACCCCGGTTCTTCGACTCTATATCTAGTAACTGTCTCAGATGCATGTTCTACATATAACATTTTCGGAACGCCTTATGTTGAGGTGACGCAACCCGAGGCAGACTTTTCTATATTGTCTAACACCCAAGTAAATAATCTTCCCATATACTTCAACAATACAACTGTTGGTGGTGTGTATTGGGAATGGGACTTAGGCAATGGGGATTTCTCCGATCTATTTTCGCCAGGAACAACTTATTTAAATGAGGAAACATATACCGTTACGTTAGTTGCTACAAATGAATTAGGCTGTACAGACACCGTAATCAAGGAAATAATCATAAATCCCGAATTTTGGTTTTATGCACCTAACGCCTTCACTCCTGATGGAAATGAGTTCAACAATGGCTATTCAGTTTCTGTTATCGGCGCAATAGAATTTGAATTCAATATTTTCAATCGCTGGGGTCAATTAATTTTTAAAACGAATAATCCTGAATTTATTTGGGATGGGTCTTTTAACAATCAAAATTCAGAAGATGGAGTTTACGTATACAAATCAACAATTGTTGGTGAGGATAACGAAACTCGACAGTACACCGGTCATATTGTTCTGCTAAGATGAGTTTAGTACACCCTTAACAAATTCCCATAATACAGCTCCTTACCTGTTGTCGTTTTCATCCAAAGCTCGCTGACTTCAAATTTTCTTTTACCAAAGTATCTTTGGGCCAATTGTTCGATGGTTTTCAATTCCACTTTCGGTGAATACGTATTGAGAATAAGAAAACCATTATGACCGATAAGCTTCTTAGCATTCGCCATTAACTCATCCAATTTGTTCTCGAGTTTCCATTTTTCCTTATTCGCTCCAATTCCCCAAGCTGGTGGGTCCATCACAATTCCAGAATATTTATTTCCTCTTTTAACTTCTCTTGCTGCGAATTTCAATGCGTCCTCATGCACCCATTTGATATTTTCCAACTGAGACGCATCCATATTTTCTCTTGCCCAAGAAATGAGTTGTTTGACAGAATCAACGTGAAATGACTCAGAGCCCGTATTTCTAGCGACAACCGAAGCCGCTCCTGTATACGCAAATAAGTTTAAAAATTTCGATGAGTCATCAAGGTGATCAGCTATGAAATCCCAATTGGTACGTTGCTCTGGGAATAGGCCAACGTGTTTGAACTTTGTCAATTTTAATTGAAAACGAAGTCCGTGATATTGAATTGACCATTCATTCGGAGCATCCTTTTTGAGTTGCTTCCAGGTTCCTGATTGAGCGCCTTTTGGAATAAACTCCCAATGCGCCATTTGATTCCATTGATCAAATGTTTTTTCTGAACGAAAATAAGCTTGTAATTCTGGACGGATCGTGATTATATCACCCCAACGCTCGAGTTTTTTGCCGCCACCAGCGTCGATAAGCTCGTAGTCAGACCATCCGGTAGTATAAATTTTGCTCACAAAATTCAATTTGTTCGACTATCCAATTGCTCGATTGCTCGAAAAATCGGACAATCTAAAGATCAGAAAATCGATTTTTTATCTTCTAGGAGTCTTACGTCTTCCACCTTGCATTTGCGCCATTCTCATTTGATTCTTAGATGGTGCAACACGCAATTGACCTTGCATTTGGTTGATTTGATCTTTCATCATTCCAGAAGAATCCAATTTCTTAGCTTC
Source organism: Crocinitomicaceae bacterium (assembly GCA_013215515.1). GTDB lineage: Bacteria > Bacteroidota > Bacteroidia > Flavobacteriales_D > Crocinitomicaceae > UBA4466. Next base: position 2,677 of record JABSPC010000495.1, on the reverse strand, counting down.
AGCCAAAAGCGTCACAGCTTCTTTCTTTCTTCCCGTTTGAGCACAAATTCCAGCAAGGTGCATTCTAGCAACGGCATTATCCTGCCCCGTTCTTAGACCCATTGTCATTGCTTTACGAAGAAGAGCTTCACTTTGAGCAAATCCCAATTCCTGTGTATTCAAAACTGCTTTCAAAAACAAAACATAAGCATGTTGCTTTTTTGGCAAGAATTGCGGAGAAGTGATTTTGTTCACATAGTTTTTTGCTTTATCGGTATCTCCTGTTCTCATGGCGTTCAAAGCCAGAATCATTTTTTCATTTCTAAAGAAAGAGAATCCTACGATAACAGTTGGAAGAATCAATGTAATTCCCCATCCCCAATATCCTGTATAAAAAAGGGCTACAGTACTACCCAACATTCCTACTGCTAAAAGACAGCGAATAATAAATCCAATCATAATTATTTAATAGTTGCGATACATTTTAATTCAATGGCAATCGGAGTCGGTAAAGAACTAATTTCAACTGTTGTTCTACAAGGCTGGTTTTCTCCAAAGTACTCCGCATAAATCTTATTGTACTCATGAAAGTCTCTTTTCATATTTACTAAGAATACCGTTACATCCACTAATTCATCCCAGCTTGAGCCAGATTCCTCCAAAATAATTTTGACATTATCAAACACACTTCTGCACTGCGCAGCGAAATCAAATTCAATGAAATTTCCGTTTTTATCGAGCTTCAATCCTGGAACAACAGAATCAATATCATCAGATCCTGCTACACGCGGTCCAACTCCAGATAAAAACAATAAATCACCAACTTTACGAGCGTGAGGATAAAGTCCCACTGGCTTTGGCGCTCTTTCTGTTGAAATTCTACTCTCGTTTGACATATCAAATATTTCACGCAAATATACGCTTTTTCGAATGAATAGTACATATCCTGTGGTTCAAACACGAGGAAAATATCGTTGTATTCATTAAAAACTTGGTACAGTTTAGGGTATTGGAGAAATGCATAAATTTGTATTATGAGATATCTACGTATTTTATTTGTTGCATTGATAACACTTTCCATAACTGGTTGTGTTGAGATTATCGATGATTTGACATTGAACCTCGACGGAAGTGGGTCCTTCAAATACAACATCAATTTAAGTTCAAGCAAGATTAAAATAAACTCTATTCTCGCTTTGGATAGCTTAGATGGCAAAAAAGTTCCATCAATATATGACATCAAACGGAAGATTAATCGCTTAAATGAAAAACTCAAATCTGAGGCTGGAATTTCGAATGTAAGTCTCACCGCAGATTACACAAACTTTATATTTAAACTTTCCTGTGACTTTACTTCCTTGAGCGAATTGCAATCGGCCATTAAAACGATAGCCTTGTCAGAGAACAATGGCAAGGCCATTCCAGAATTGGATCACAATTGGCTTATTTTCAGCGGAACTACATTAAATCGCTCTGTTCCTGAAATAACAATTAAGAAATCAAAGGAAATTAAGAATGCTGATCGACTATTGTTGAAAGAGGGTTCTTATACATCAATAACGCGGTTCGAATCTGAAATTGAGAAGTTTGACAATGATAAAGCCAAACTGTCGGCAAACAAAAAAGCCATTATGTTGCGTACAGACCCTTATTCACTCACGCAAAATTATAATCTGCTGGATAACACGATTTATCTAAAGAAAACCGAATAGTTAAGCTTCATATTTTCGTACTTTTGATATCGTAATTTAAAGTCCCAACTTGGGCATAATTGATTCAAATGAAAATATTCCTAACTGCACTTTCACTCATCACTGGATTTGGGTTGAATGCTCAAAATTCTGAAGATTTAGTTCCTCAAGAAGCGAGTTCCGTTTTTAGCATTAACAACATTAATTTGTTGCAAAAGGTATCCTTAGATCGACTTGTTCAATACGAGTTTATGGAAGAGGTTCAACAGGAACTTTTTGACGGGTCTACATCTGGAAAAACAATAAAAGATTCAGGAATTGATTTCGATCAAAAGCTTAACATCTTTATTGGTCAAGCTGATGAATACATGGTTTCAGGTTTAACGTTTGGGATTGTAAATAAAGATCAGCTTTTTGAAGTGTTCGATGATTTTGATCCAATTGAAAGCAATTATCCAGGAGTCGAATTTTATTCGTCTTATTTCAATCGAATTGCAATTAAAGGAAATCTCGGCATTTTATATAGAGTTATTCCAACAGGAAATAAAGTAGATGAAATAACCGATTCAATTTGGTATGCTCAAGGAAATGATTCTCCATGGGGTCATTACCATGATGATTACTACTACGAAAGGGAGTATTATGACGAGACGTACTATGAAGAAAGTCCAGAATGGTATAACGAAGGCCCCGATGTTCTATTTATCGAAGAGATGGAGACAGAAGAAAACACGATTACTCCAATAGATGAAGAGGACAACCTTCCTGAGGCGGGAGAAGACCCAACAAAAAAAACATACTACGAACTTCGTGATTCTGTCGATATGGAGCTTCAAAATATTTTCATGAGCTCCTTCTGTGAAAATATTTTTGTTAAAGGAAACGTGCTCACCAAAACATCGCCTGAATTCAAGAACCAATTAAATAGTGACTCCGAAGGGACATTCTTTATAGACAATTCCAAAAGCATGAGAAACGGTCGTGAATTTGGATATATGAGGTATCTG
>JABSPC010000494.1 GCA_013215515.1 Crocinitomicaceae bacterium | reverse complement strand
TTTCTGTATGCCCAACCATCCATATATTCCCAAGGTTGACCTGATCCGTCTAGGTTAATATCTCCAAACACATCAATTACTGCTCCCAAATGGAACAGCTCAATAGCGTCATCTCCGTTAATCGCCGCTGTTGTGGAAGTATAATCAGGTGCAAATCCAAACCAAGAAGTAAAATTAGGTACTTCAGAAGAAACATAAATGTATTGACCAGCAGTTGCTGAAACCGCAGGGAAGGTAAATTCTTCTCCGTCAGTTCCACCTCCATTGTTGGCAAAACCTATTCCGTATTGGGATAAATCAGCAATATCATTTGCGACGTACACTTCAACTCCTTTAGGTGTTCCTCCAACAATAGTTGCGTCGTATACTCCTGTAATAATTAATTCTCCAAAAGGACTTGCTACATCATCACAAGTAAACGCTGTTTGAGAAGCACTCAATGTTACAGCTCCACAATTGTCTGAAGAACCACCATCAATATCAGCTGCTACTATTGAAGCATTTCCTGCTCCATCTACATAAACATTAATATTTTGACAAACTGCCGTTGGTGTCATAACATCTCCAACAGTCACAATAATAGCGGTTGGCAATGATTGACAAACTCCATTACTTTCAGTTACACCAAATGTATAAGGCCCTGGAGCCGCTCCACCAATATTCAGTGAACCTGTCGCTGGAGGCATTGGAACTACACCAAGTAAATTAGGTACACTATTGTAAAACATCAAGTTTCCTGTACCTGATCCCGTTGCAGTCAAAATAATTGGCGCTCCTGGACAAACTGTCATTGGAGAAACTACTGAAGGTGCTGCAGGTGGTGTTCCTATTGTAACACCTACGTTACTTGAATTTGGACAAGATCCTGTAGTTGTATATGTAACAGTATATCCTTGAGGAACTGATAATCCAATATTAATGAATCCAGTTGTTGGATTTATATTTAAGCCTGCTGGCACACTTGAGAATCCACCTCCAGGCAATCCTGAAATTGTAGGAGTTGGGTCCGATTCACCTAGACAATAAGTTCCCGAAGAATAATTAAATGTTACATCATCTAAAGCGTTAATTGTTACTGCTTGATTCGATGAGTTTGGACATGATCCACTAGTTGTATATGTAATTGTGTAAGCCCCAGGCATTGATGCACTAACATCAATTATTCCTGTTCCTGCATTGATCGAAAGACCTGCTGGTGAACTTGTAAAACCACCACCTGGCACCCCTGAGATTGTTGGTGTTGGATCTGCATCATTTACACAATAAGAACCTGCACTATAATTAAACGTTGCATCATCAGCCAATCCTTCATCAACAAGTAAATCACAATCGTTATCTACGCCATCACAAACTTCTAGGTTTGTTGGGTAATTATTTATATCCGCATCATCACAATCGTCATAAGGAATTGGAAGCGTTGCATCAGTTACACATGATGCTGGATCTCCATGACCATCTGTATCTGCATCTACTCCAAGCCCGTTATCAATAACAGTATTGCAATCATTGTCTGCGTTATCACAAACCTCTGGATTTGTTGGGAAATTGTTAATGTCTGAATCATCACAATCGTCATAAGGAATTGGAAGCGTTGCATCAGTTACACATGATGCTGGATCTCCGTGACCGTCGGTATCTGCATCTACACCAAGTCCGTTATCAACCGTTCCATCACAGTCGTTGTCTGCGTTATCACAAACCTCCGTTGCTCCAGGGAAGATAGTATTATCTCCATCATTACAATCAGTTCCTCCACATGCAAAATCAGTAAATGTATCACTGTCTAAATCTGCACAAGCTACGGTTCCGTTAATTCGAATATTGTCAAAAATTATTTCTTCAGTTCCAGCATTACCCAATGATCGAATCCGAACTTGAACACTATTACCAGTAACTGGAATAGTGAAATTTAAATCCGCAAAATCACTAGACGAAATTTCCAAAGCGCCAGCGTTATACAACCCATTTAAATCAGTGTCCTGAACTAAATTCCCCGAACCTGACAGTACATCATTGCTACCATAAAAAGCAGCAAATTGATTCCAGCCACCGCCGTCCATATTGTATTCAAGAATTAGATAATCTGCTGGTTCAAAACGTAAATCATTTGGGCGACCAATCGCTAGAAAAATATCGACATCCAATGCAAAGCCTGTCACGACTAGTGGATTCAATGTTAATATTCCTTCACCTCCAGCAGCGGCATCATTATCTTCACTACCCCAATAAAAAGAACCGTTTGGGTTCGTTGGATGATTTGTTACGCAATATACAAGAGGCTGGTTATCGATACGCTGATAAAAATCCGCGCAAGCTGTGTAAAAAGAGTTTGACGTATATCGACTTCCTTCTCCATCTGTTTCAAAAGTTTCTGTCAGCAATTGAGCTGATCCAGAAAAGGATATTCCGCAAACCAAGAGTAGCGTTAACGGTAAACAAATTAGATTCTTCATTGTAGTACTTATTAATGAGGTTTTAGAAAAAAATGTGATTATAAAGCGTGTAGTTCAAACACTTACAGTTCGTTTGACGGACAAATAGTATACAATCCAGAATAGTGCTCGTATAATTCATATGACATACCTCGAATGGTAAAAAATAATTTTGTCATAGCGGTTTAGTTTTCAGTGAATTTGAAACATGATATTTTTCAGATTCAAACAAATGTACGCAATTCATGTTTAAAACATTAAAAGAAATTTAATTTTGAGTATTTATACCCGATTAACATTCAACTAGGAAAAAATAGAATTATCAACAGTTGAATTCAAATACTTCAAAAATAAGTAGTGTGTTCTCGATAAAGACTATATCAACAGGCACCAAAGTTGTTTGGGGAAAACTATTGCCAACAATAAATAACATGGCAACTAAGTAAGATATTACCCTACCCATTTTTTTTAGTAAAAAAAGAAAATCAACCTAATTCAAAGGGGGTGGACTAAAGTCATTTTAAATGAATACTCATTCGCCATAAGCTCCCAATATCAAATTGAGTTACGCAATGAACTTTAGTTAAATAAATGTTACGAAGTAGTTTCCCACTATTTAACTGCTTACTTTGTAAGAATGAATAATTCTTTTTTTTAACACGAATACCCAATGAGTCAAATTAAGTGTATTCCAATTTTTTCTTTTCTTTTTTCAGTTTGTTTTTCATTATCACTTTCTGCTCAGGTCAATTATTCACCAAGTTTGAAAGATGCTGTTGTAATGGCGACAAAGCAAAAAAAACACTTATACATTAAATATTATTCAGAAACGTGTGGACATTGTATTAAACTTCAAGAAGTTTTAGAAATTGATTCCATTTCAAAATATATAAACGACAATTTTATTTCTTACAAAATTGATATCGAGAAAATATTACAGTCTGAGGTCAATTTTTTATCCGAACGTTCAATTTTCCCTACCTCGACCCCCAGCATGCTATTTTTCAATCCAGACCTAGAATTTATCCATCATGCGATACCCAATACCGAAGCTTCAGCAGTTATGAAGGCTCTTTCAAAAACATTTCTAAAAGGAGAAAGAACGAGTGATTATAAAGAACGATTCTTAAATGGGGAAAAAGATTTAAATTTCTTAAAGAGCTATTCAAAATTATTAAAACTCACGAAAGATGTTGAGATTAATAAAAGAGTTGGGGATTCTATTTATGAAGTCTATCCAAAAAAAAACTTACTGACTACCAATAGCTTTGCAGTCACGAACACCTATATAAAAAGTATCGACAATGGCTTTTTTGAGTTTTGGATGGATAATTTTTCAAAAATTGATTCTGTTGCACCAAACACTACTAGAGAAAAAAAAACAGGCATTTTATCTCGAATTCTAATAGATGATATTCTTTATTCAATAGAAAAATGGGACATAATAGAATTGAACAAAGCCTCAAATTATTATAATATTCTTAATCCTGAAAAAAATCAACATTTATTTACTTGGGAGTATCAAATTAATCTGCTTTTTAAAGATGATAGGTCTGAAGATGCATTATCTATTGCCAAATCGTTGTACTTATCTGAATCAGACGATGTAAACTTCCTTCTTTACCTGACTAAATCATGCCTGAATCAAGCAAGCAAATTAAGTGAACTAGTAGTGATCGAGGAAGAAATGAAGAAGTTCAAAGGGAAAATTACGCGTCCAGTAAAAGTTGGCGAACTTTCGTGTTACTATATGCTCTTGCACAAGAAAAAAGGAGAACAGGCTAAATTCGATCGAATGAAAACTAGGACTGAAAACTATTTGAAGGGAAGTAATTTAAATTTGGATCTTTTTAATGAGATCGTAAAATAAGTGAGAATCGCGAAAAAAACGGAGACATAACGGATTACCCACTATAGCAGTTTCCTTTTTAATAATGATTCTTTTGGTTTGAGCCTTAAACTGATATGTAATTCGAATTAGGTAAAATTACTCACAAAAAAAGGGAGAAACTTACGCCTCTCCCCTTTCTCTATATAGAAATTTACTTTCTAGTATCTGTAATGATCCACTTTGTAAGGACCTTCAATTTTTACATCAATGTAATTAGCTTGTTCTTGAGTTAAAGTTTCTAACACAATATCAATTTTGGCTAAATGCAATCTTGCTACTTTTTCATCCAAGTGCTTAGGCAACATATACACTTCATTTTTGTAAGCATCTGTGTTGTTCCAAAGCTCTAATTGTGCCAGTGTTTGATTGGTGAAAGAGTTGCTCATAACAAAACTCGGATGGCCTGTAGCACAACCTAAGTTCACCAAACG
>JABSPC010000493.1 GCA_013215515.1 Crocinitomicaceae bacterium | reverse complement strand
CACGTGAACATTCTTAAATAAGATCCAGAATTTCAATCTGACCGTTCATTTGAACGCTTTCTCCTTTAGTCTTTCCTAATAATTGTTGTCCCATTGGACTTGTTGCCGTAAGGCAAAAAACAGTTTCGGTACGGACATTAATTTGTCCAAGACCAACAGAAAAGAAAAAGTAACCTCTGCTTGACTTGACCAAACTTCCATATTGAATCTTCGAGTGCTTGTCTTGAGGGTCAACCTTTGCCAATGCACTTCGCAAATTAGTCATTTGATTCAATGATTTCGAAAGCTTTTCTTGTTCCAACTGCGCCATTGCACGACCTGTTTCATGCTTATCGCCAGCAGAGCTTTTCGTTTCGTTCGTTAGGGATTTCTGAAGTTCATCAAATTGAATTTGAATCCGTTCTATGCGGCCCATCAACTCTGTTTTCAGAGTGTCGTATACCAATTGTTTATCCAACATGTTTACTGATAAGTTTGGACCATTCATTTAATATTGATTCTTCTGAATACTCTGCTGCTTTTTTCGTCAAAGTGTTTTGATCGAATTGCGGATTGCCAATTATAAACTCAAGCATGGCGTTTTTCAAATCTTCACTATTTCCTTTTTCTACTTGAATTCCCAGTTCAGAATTCATGTTACTCGAAATTCCAACAGAACTTGATATAACAGGCGTTCCAGTTGCCCAAGCTTCCGCCAATACTATAGAAAACGTTTCATAGTCTGAAAACAGAAGGAATGCATCTGAAGAATGGTAATAGGGAACGAGTTCGTGCCATGGCAAGGGGCCAATAAATTCAAGGACATCATTTAAGCCGAGTTCTTCACAATAGTTTTTCCAATCTGTGATGTCTTCATCACATATGATTGTCAATTTGAAATTTGAGTTCTCTTTTTTGAGGATTTCAACGGCCTCGATAATTCCATCTGGGTTCTTTGTATTGTGATCGAACGTAGAGATGTGTAAAAATTGCGTTTTCTCATTCTTGCTTTTTGGCTTAGCTGAAAATAAATTTACGTCAATGTGATTTCCAATAACGTTGATTTTTCTTTTCTTGAAATTCGGTTCCATGTCTGCTTTGAGGACATCCGAAACTGCTATTATTTCTGTTGCTTTTTTGCGAATTTGTCCTAAGATCCAATGGTGTATGCGCCCCCATTTAAAAGGCCCGTTTGGTCTGAAGTAAGATCCGTGTTCAATGTAGAATACAGGGCATCCAAAGTTTTTCCTTGTAACTAAAAATTGCCAGCCTCTTGGTAGTAATACATTTCCGATGATCAAATTGACATTTTCCAAGCGATCAATTCCACGAATTAATGCGGCACGCTCTTGTTTCTTTCTAGCGAAAATATGTCCGTTGCCATTGTATTTTACAAGGATTTCATCGAATTCTGCTGTGTCTGATTTTAAGAACTTCATTTCACCCCCATCTTTGGCTACTGTATGAACCACCGTTACAGTGTAGCGCTGCGCTAACAGACGTGCTTGGCGTTCAACGAAATTGCCTAAAAAAGGATGTTCTTTCGAGGGGTACCAAGAACTTAAAATGAGTATGTGAATGTCACTATCTGCCATGAAATGACAAAATACGAAATTAAGCCAATGTCTTCTCGAAAACTGATTTTACCTGTTCAAGAGCGAAATCAATTTCTTCCTTTGTATTGTACCTTGAAAATGAGAACCGAGCATTTGGGCGCTCCATATCTGCTCCGATTCCTTTAAGTACATGAGAACCTTTAGCTGAACCAGAAGAACAAGCGCTACCTCCAGAAACAGCAACTCCTTTCATGTCTAAAGTGAAAAGCAGCATGCTCGATTTTTCATTCTTTGGAAAACAAACATTGAGAACTGTATAAAGGGATTTATCAGGACTTGTTTCGCCATGGAAATAAACGTCATCAAAGTAATTTTCCAATTGAGTGATCATATGATCTTTCAATCCTTGAACGTGATTTTGATGGCTCTCAAGGTCTTCATAAGCCATATCCATCGCTTTTGCCATTCCAACAATTCCATAAACATTTTCTGTTCCACCACGAAGACCTCTTTCCTGAGATCCACCATGAATTAATACATCTGCCTTGCGGTCTTTGTTGATGTATAAAAATCCAATTCCTTTCGGTCCGTGAAATTTGTGGGCTGCTCCAGTAATGAAGTCAATATCTAATGCTGTTAAATCAAATGTATAATGACACATGGTTTGAACAGTATCAGAATGAAAAAGAGCGTTGTATTTACGGCACAAATCACTAACCTTTTGAATAGGTAAAAGTGTAGATATTTCATTGTTTGCATGCATCAATGATACAAGCGTTTTATCTTCTGATTGAAGCAATCGTTCGAGATCCTTTAAATCTATATTTCCTTTGTCACAAACCTTGACGTGAGAAATGCGCAATGTCTCTGATTTCATATGCTCAGCCGTATGTCCAACAGCGTGATGCTCCAGTTCAGAGGTGATTATATGCGTTACCCCCATTTGATTTACGGAAGAATTTAAAGCCATGTTATCGGCTTCAGTTCCACCAGAGGTGAATATGATTTCAGACGGTTGACAGTTCAAATGTTTAGCAATTGAACGCCTTGAGATTTCGATAAGAGCCTTTGATTTTCGACCGTAACTATGGGTCGATGATGGATTACCAAATCCTTCTTTCAAAATAGGAAGCATTGCTTCTACAACTTCCGGTGCAATTGGCGTTGTCGCCGCGTTATCCAAATAAACAGACATGAGCAT
>JABSPC010000492.1 GCA_013215515.1 Crocinitomicaceae bacterium | reverse complement strand
TGTCCGAAAACCGATTGTCCAAAAAAGTGGGTACTTTTATTCATGTAATTTTTGTTTTCCAAAACCAAATTACATTAAAGCGGGACTTCCTTTAGAGGATTTCTCGCTTTTCAAAAAGTTTTATCGGACAGTAGTGTTTAAGAATAGAAAATGCTGCTCTGAAAGAGTCTAGGGCTTCAGACTTATTGATGAGCTTGCGTGCTTTTCCCTCAATAATAGCTTTTTTTATTTGATTCAAATCTTTCTTTTCTACCATAATTACACCATGAATAAATAATTCTTCTAATAGGTTCTTCAATTCATTTGCATTTTCAGGACTTAAGTCGGGTTCACTGCAAACAGCAGTTAATGCCCTTAATCCTTCTAGACTATGTTTAGGCATAGTAGGGTATTTAACCCATCGCCACGACAATGGACTATGCCATCCCTTTGGAGGACGTTCACAAATCATCCAAATTAGTAATTGAGATAATTGAAATACATCTAACCAAGGGACGATTTCATCAATGTAATATCTCATAGGGTCAGCACTAAACCCTCTATTGTTAGCAGGTTGTTCTTTCGGGGTAACTCTTTCCTCATCTTTTAGGTAAACCAAACCAAAATCTATTAGTATTGGAGTTTCTCCTGTTACAACAATATTTGCTGGCTTAATATCCCTGTGAACTATGCCTTTATCATGAAGAGAGCTCAACCCTTCTGCCAGTTGCTTTATGATGTCTACGGCCTTTTCCAATAAGGCTTCTGGTCCGCATTCCTTCCTAATAGAGTCCCAATAGGATTTAAAATTATCTCCTCTGCGACTAATGTACCAGCATTCTTCACTATCCTCCGAAGAGTACTCCAAAATCTCCACAATGTTTTTGTGCTTATAATCACTCAAAACTTTTATTTCTCTTTTGAACCTCTCTTTAGCGATTGGTCGGCTGTCCTTGGTTAGTCTAAAGACGCCATTTCCATTCATGGGACTATGAACAAATAAGACAGAGGATTGCCCTCCCCCTAGTAGACTAGAGTCGGAGGTCAAGTCCCAGCCGTCAGGTGAAACACGATTAAATATCTCTATGGTGTGAGCTAACTCTTCCTCCTTACTCATAACTTAAATTTATTCAACCTAATAAAGGTACCGAAATAGGACTTAAACGATTCAAAAACTCAGTTGTTAAAGCACATGGCTCGCTGAGTTCAAATTCTTAACGTACATTTTAATTAGCTGTCCTAAAAGTGGGACATCTATAATAGCTTTTTTGATTTATCGGTCAATTCCGTTCAGTTTAACGGTCGTTTTTCTGTACAACTGACCGAAATAGTGGAGATAACTGACCGATATAGCTATATCGGTCAGTTTGGGTTGATTTATCGTTCATTATATTGCTTTTTTGACCGATAAACTGTACATTTGTGACCGATATAATATTTACGATGATAAAACCAGAAGAACAAAAGATATTAGACTATCTAATTGATAATCCAAATTTGTCGGGTCAAAAGGTCTTTGACGGCATGACGGCAAAGTATAAAGCTGATGAATTTAGTATGTCGCTCACAACGCTGAAAAGAAGGTTGAGTAAGAAACTAAAAGAGGCTAATTTTGTTGTGACTAGTGGTAAAGGTAAAGGATTGAAATATTCAATTAGCCCAGAATATCAATTCATTTACCCCATCGATGCAAACGCATATTTTGATAAAAAAGAAGATAGACAAGCAAAAGAGAGCTTTAATTTTGAATTGATTGAATCACTTACAGATGCTAGAATTTTCACCGATGCGGAATTGAAGGAATTGACAGAGTTACAACAAGAGTATAAAGCCAACATCGCTGGATTATCAACCCAGGCATACAAAAAGGAGTTAGAGCGATTATCTGTTGACCTGACCTGGAAGTCATCGCAAATTGAAGGAAATACATACTCTTTGTTAGATACTGAGCGATTATTGAAAGAGCAAAAAACTGCTGACGGTAAAACGGTTGAAGAGGCTACAATGCTTTTGAATCATAAAAGTGCAATTGATTTTTTGATTGAAAATCCTGATTTTTTTGATAAGTTGAAAATTAGAGACATTGAGGACGTTCATAGTATATTGATTGATAAACTGGATGTTGCCCGTAATATCCGAACTGACCTAGTTGGCGTTGGTGGTACTAAATATAGACCTCTGGACAATGAACACCAAATTAGAGAAGCATTAAATGCAACCTGTAAGCTTATCAATAGCCGTGATAACGCTTTTGATAAGGCATTACTGGTATTGGTGTTGATTTCATACATTCAAGCGTTTATGGACGGCAATAAGCGCGTTGCTCGAATCACGGCTAATGGCATTTTGATTAATAATGATTATTGCCCGATTTCATTCCGTACAATTGAACCAGCAGATTACAAAAAAGCAATGTTGATTTTCTATGAGCAGAACAATATCAGTGCATTCAAACAGATATTCATTGAACAATTCAGGTTTGCGGTTAATGAATACTTTAGGTTAAAGAATAAGGATAGCTACGAGGTATACTAAATAAGTCTTTCAGGTAATCTTTAAGATTAACATCCAACTTGAAAGGTTGGGCGTTTTTTTTAATCATAACATTAAGAGCAGTATATTCAATTATTAAAACTCATTCTTTAAAAATGGAAAATCCAAAAACTTTCGAGTTAACTAAAACGACCAATCCAATTCATTTTGAAGACCTTGAGCCAAAGAGGTTTGAGTAAATCGTGATTTCTTACTTTTGGGATCATGAATTCAGAGCTAACATCATTGATGGAATTATTACTTCCGTCGTATTTAATCGAGCATTACACAATCGTTAATATTGAACCTATTTCATCTCGAATAGACATTTATTTGG
>JABSPC010000491.1 GCA_013215515.1 Crocinitomicaceae bacterium | reverse complement strand
TGCCGGTGCTCGGATTTTGATCGTCGATGATGATGCAATCAACCGAAGAGTATTGTGCAATCTTTTAAACTCTTCCAATTTTGAACTCGTTGAAGCTTCTCATGGACAGCAAGCTATAGATATAGTTCGAAATTCGAAGCGGTTTGACTTGATTTTGTTGGATATTATGATGCCGAAAATATCTGGCTATCATGTCTGTGTTGAGCTTAGAAAAAAACACTCTATTCATGATTTACCAATTATATTTCTGACTGCCAAAAGTCAATCCGAAGATTTAGTGAAATGTTTTAAAATGGGCGGAAACGATTTTCTAACCAAACCAGTGGATAAGCTAGAGCTTATTCAACGTGTGTATTTGCATTTGGAAGTACTTAGAGCCGACCGAGTGCACAAACTAAAGATAATAAAAAAGAATCAAAATCTAGCGACCATTGCCTACATTGGACGGTTAATTACGTCTGGGTTTGACATGCAGGGGATGATGCTAATACTTTATAAAAATATCAAATTATTGATGCCTGTTGATATATTTAGAATTGGCATCTACAACAAAGACCGTGAGGAGATAGAATATACATTTGGCATTCAGGGCGAAACACAATTTATGCCTTGTAAAACTAGTATGAGGAACGATTGGCAATTGCCAGTTTGGTGTATCGCTAACGATAAAGATATTTTTATTAATGATGTGAATGTTGATACCGCTAACTACTTGAGCGATTACCAATTCGAAGGTGAAGACCATCAATTAGTAGACGGAACAAAACCATTAGTACCCAGTTCAATGCTTTACTTACCGATTACCGCTGGTGACGATATACTTGGCGTGTTAACAGTACAGTGCTTAAAACAAAATCAATTTTTGGCAGAACATTTAGACTTGTTACAATCGATTGTTTCGTTCACTGCCATTGCCGTTAAAAACACTAATACTCACGACAAGTTATTATTGGCTGAGGTACAACGTGCAGGAGATGCTGAGCTCGCCAGCAAAACTAAAACGCAGTTCTTAGCGACCATGAGTCATGAATTGCGTACGCCAATGAATGGTGTTATTGGTATTGCGGACTTATTGCAAGAAACACCTCTCAATAAACAACAGTCTTCTTACGTAGATATTATTCGCCGTTCTGGATGTTCGCTCATTGAAATCATCAATGACATCCTTGATTTTTCTAAAATAGAATCTGGGAAAATCGAATTGGAAGCCATTGAGTTTGATTTAGAAAATATTGTCGAAGATTGTGTTCAATTATTTAGTGAGGCTGCGAGTCGAACAAAAATAGAACTGTTAAGCGGGATGCTGCCAGGTGTGAACTTATCGCTAATTGGTGATCCGACTCGACTGAAACAAATATTGATTAATTTAATTGGAAACGCTTTCAAATTTACTAAGCAAGGTTTTGTTAGCGTGACTGTTTCCGTGCCAGAAATCGAAATGCCAGAAGAAGAAATGCCAGAAATCGAAATGCCAGAAGCAGGAGTGCCAGAATCTGGAATGCACGCATCTAATTCGGAAACGGTGACGTTAAAATTTTCAGTCACAGACAGTGGGATCGGTATTTCAGATAAAGTGAAATCTAAATTATTTAAATCGTACATCCAAGCAGAGCTTGATACGAATCGAAAATACGGTGGCACTGGATTAGGGCTGGCGATATGTAAAGAACTTTCAATCTTAATGGGTGGTAGTATTGGAATCGATAGTGCAGTTGGGGTAGGTTCAACATTTTGGTTTACGGTTGTTTTGCCTATTTCGAAAGTGAAGAAAATCAGCAGTGAAATAGAGCAAGAACAAATAATTCATGAAAGTTTAATGAGAAAAAAAATGTTGTTTTTAACTG
>JABSPC010000490.1 GCA_013215515.1 Crocinitomicaceae bacterium | reverse complement strand
TCCCGAAACATCTGTTTTGCTAACCTTTTTCAACTCCTCCAAGTTGTCGTTAGTAGCACCAATATTAAAACTATAGTTCGCTATTGAAGTCTCACTAGCGCGCTGGTATTTTTTCTCTAATTCTTCAATTGTGACAGCAGCAGGACTTGTATTCGGTTGCTCCATGTACGAAGTTATCCCACCTGCAACAGCTGCTCTTGATTCAGTTGCTATATTTCCTTTATGTGTCAATCCTGGTTCACGAAAATGTACTTGATCGTCAATACAACCGGGCAAGATAAGTTTCCCATTGAGGTTTACCTCTTCCACATTACCCTCAACTGAAATTGATGATGCGATTTTCTCTATTCTACCATCCTTGATTAAAAGATCAGCTTCAATTCTAGATCCTTCATTGATGATGACACCTCCACGTAATATAATTGAACTCATAAATCCATTCCGCGCATTTTCCAAACACCGAAAAATGCTTCTTTAAAAATTCCTGTACTCATTTTAGACTCTCCAAATTCACGATCTATAAACGTAATTGGAACCTCCTTCACTTTAAAACCGTGTTTGATTGCTGCGTACTTCATACAAATTTGGAAAGCATACCCTTTAAAAGTAACTCCGTCCAAATTAATTTTTTTTAGCACTTTGCTTTTGTAGCATTTGAATCCAGCAGTTGTATCTTTTATGCCAATTAACAAGATTATTCGTACATACACACTTGCGAAGTACGACATCAAGATTCGCTTCATTGGCCAATTTGTAATTTTTCCGCCTTTAACGTATCGAGAACCAATACTGACGTCTGCTCCATCTTCCTTGCACGCTTTATACAAACGAATCAAATCGTCTGGATTGTGAGAGAAATCGCAATCCATTTCAAAAATGAATTCATACTCCTTTTCTAAGGAACATTTAAATCCATGGATGTAAGCCGTTCCTAGTCCAAATTTTCCTTTTCTAACTTCTAGATGAATTCGACCGGGATATTCTTTCTGTAAATCTCGAATAACGTCAGCTGTACCATCGGGTGAAGAATCGTCAACATACAGAATATCAAACTCTTTCTCCAAGGACAACACGGCTCGAGTCATGCGTTCGACATTATCGATCTCGTTGAATGTAGGTATGATTATTACTGAATTTGACACTTTACTATTTAAGATGGACGCTAAAATAAGTAATTCTGCCCAATCATAGCTTAACCACCAACGATTGAAAGCATTGTTTTATCTTTACGTTAACAATTTTTACAATTGAATGTGGAGACTTCTATTTCTTATTTTTCCGACACTTGCCTTTGGACAGGGTTCGCTAAACGTGGATTTATTAGATATCTGGCACGAGGACACCTTGATGCACAACTCCACAAATGTGTGCTACAACGATTGTTGGGGCTATACTGAAAACGGTCATGAATATGCATTAGCAGGATCAACCGAGGGCGTACACGCCTTTAAAATTTCTGAAGCGGGAAAATTTGAACACATCGATTTTGTAGAGGGTAATTTC
>JABSPC010000049.1 GCA_013215515.1 Crocinitomicaceae bacterium | reverse complement strand
ATGAAGGAGGTTTTAATTCGGTGTAGGACTGAGCAATATGCGCATGCATATTGTTTAGGTTATTTAAAAATTCCGGAAATGTTTTACCTGCAAGGCTTAATAAGTGTGAATAGCCTTGAACCATTGTAAACTTTATCCAATATCTCCCAAAAGCTTCTAGAATAACGTCTGGGTCAACTTTGAGGTGTTCTGAAGCGGCCATAACAATGCTATAAGTAATTTCGTCAGGATATGCTTGCATGCTGATAAAAGCATCTTCTTTAACTCCTGCTTTTTCTTTAATAATTTCCCAAGTTTCTTGACCTTGGCTTTCGACAATGAAATCTTGTGCCGCTTTGTTTACTAATCCGTACATAGTGAGTTTTTTTTGAATGGTTTCAATAATTAACTTATTTACTATCGCTGATAATAGAAGGTGTTTAGAATAACAGATTGTTATTTTAGTGCGTGTAATTAAAATTAAATTATTGCGAAATAAAAATCAACAATTATTAGACCGCAGTTCTAAGTTGCACTAATAGTAATGATGAATGGTTATTTGTTCAATTGCTACTGTTTCTATTTGGGAAGGTTGTTCCCAAATTGGGATAATAGAACATCCTTATTTTTGATTCGCGATTTGGTGCTGGTTCAGAGATGAACGCAGCTATAATGGTAAAGGGTCTTGATGTATCGTCCGCTTGTTATACGATCCATGCTTAAACGCAGCTTCCTTAGCTCTGAGATCAATTCGTCACATTAGTAGTACCATTTTAACGTAAGGAAGAGGCGAGGCTACAGTTTCGTGATTCGCTTAACGGAATTAACAGTTATATAAATGTAAACACCACTAGTTAACCCTGACAGGTCCAGAGTAATTGTTGTTAGACTATTATCCGTCAGGCGTTTTACCTTTTTGGTGACATCAACATCGAGTTTATTGATCAATTTAAATCACTTATCTTATCAATATTCCCTTCAATTGTCACTTTATCCATGGTTGGATTTGGAAAAACACGAACCTCAGCCCCTTCTTCAAGGTCTCTGAATACAGATCTAACAGAGGAATATGAGATTTTGTTATCGTAATCTGTTTGCTTTAGTCTGTAATAAGAAAGATTATTTAGTGGTACATTATCTCTAAAAGAGTAATCTAAGATGTCATGTGAATTTCCTGCGCCATTTACAGTTCCAATAACAGTCCATATCTTCACGTCAGCTGATCGTTCAACCGTAAAAAAATCATTGTTAATCTCAGAGGCTGTTTGCCATTCAGTATGTACAGAGCGTTCTTCATTTAAAGCATAAAAGCCAAGCAATTCGATTGGTAAACTACTAACGGGTTCAACTATAATGTCGTCAACAAAGTAGTAGGACCCACTAGCAAAATTTGCGGAACCGTCGTGCACTGTTGTACTTGTTACCGCATCCGTATAAAAGTTACCAACAGTAACGTACTGATGTGCAGAGGTAGCGACATATGAAAAGCAGTAAAACACCCATCCAGTGTGCCAAGTTGAACCTGGAACTATTGCTTGCGGTGTTCCACCGATATTTTCGTGATTCGTTTGGCTAAACGCAGCATCCGATAATTGAACACCGAAATTTTCAGAGCTAGATCCATAATAATAGTTACCTGACCCGCTTGAGAGCCAAAATGAAATTGTGTACGTCGTGCCAGGGATACATGGCGAACTAAGTTGAGTTGAAATATAGTCTCTTGAATTTGTCTGACTTGAGTGCTTTGAGTACAACCCCATAATTGCATTACCATCCTGAGCGTTTACATCGGCCCATTTACAATTCGGAAAGTGAACATCACCTGACCCCGAAGTATGTAAATAATCAGGAGTGGCATATGGTCAATTCCCAAGACTCATATTTACATTGTTCCAACCAACATATAATTTCCAATCACTAGTAGAATTTGGTAAAGCAGTGTAATCTTCAAAACTACCATTGGGTACAAGATTTTGAGAATTGGCAGTAATTGTGATGCTGACTAAGCCTATTAGCGTAGTAGTGAGGATTGAATACTTCAAATCAGTGTGGTTGTTAGTTAGATCAAAACTAGGTGTTATTACCATATTAATAAGTCAGTTATATGATTTATAACGGATAAGGGTGAGAGGGTTAAAGAAAGTAGAACTTCCAATATTAAGCTCGCCAGGTTATTATAATGTAATTTACATTATAACCAATGAACAAGAGAAAGTTCTGCTTTCGATGGCCAAACGGTAGTGTAGGTGAAATGACAATTCCTTGGCAATATTATCCAACATCATTAGATCGATTGATATAATAGCTTGAACTATGTCACTATTAATGATCTGAGGAAACAGGTATTCACCAGCACCAATATTGATAAAAGTATTTTAATCAAAAAGAGACTCCCCTTTTGAGATAGTCTCTTTGTTTCGATACCACTTCCTAAACCAGAAAAGTTAAGGCTTAGTAGGATAAATTTAAAGCTTATTGTTTAATCAAAATTGTTTCATGGATCAATTCACCATCTCCATAAACATGCGTAAGGTATTTTCCAGGCATCGCTTTGAAGACAATATTGAATTGGCTAGTAGATTCGAATTTCTCCAGAGCTACGATACTTCCGGTGAAACTGAATACTCGAACTTCAATGTCTTGATATGATTCATCCAACTCAAAGTAGAAGTCATTTGCAGACGGGTTCGGAAATACATTCATTCCAGAATACTCTTGAATTTCAGAGATCCATACTCCAGAGTCTAGTGCCGGATTGTAGGTGAGAACAGGCGTCTGAGGACACCTTAATGAATCGCTTGCTCCGAACGCTGCGTCTGAAGAAACGAGAACTTCTTCCCAAACACCTGTAAGGATGTTGTACTTAAAAATTTGCAGTTATTTATATCTGAATAATAGATGTCGTTTTCGAACATCAAATCAAGATCGAACCCGCCCAGTTGGATACCATCGACAAGCAATGTATCATTCGGAGGTCCCCACATGTTACATCTTTTAAGCGTTGGATAATTTGCCGCAATTCCACCATAATAGATGTAACCGTTCGCGTTATCTACTCTTAGATATGCGGCATCAGCTGCAAAAAGGACAGTGTCTACGTTTGTGCCATCCAGATCCATTCGATATAAACCACCACCAACGATATCTGCGAAATAGATTTTTTCAGCTATAGGATCAACTCCTAAACCCGTTGCAAAATCCAATACACTTGAGCCACCATAAATCGCCTGAACGTTAGATTCATTGAGATTCATGCTATAGATGCTGTCCACAGCATTAACGCTGAAGTAAACTTTCAGACCAATCTCGTCAACAGCAATTCCCAATCCCATTCCGCCACTTGGATAACTGTAAAGTGTTTTTCAAGTTGCTTCCATCGGCATCCTTTACAAATATTCCATAGCCATGAGCGAAATAAACTTTTTCATCATATGCGCTCTGAACACCTTTGTAAAGACTCTGAGCATATGAAAGGTAGTTTGGGGTTGTACCATCTTTTCCACACAAGAGCAGTGCGTTGTTGTCGTTTGCACCAATAATCAATTGGTTGTAGTCCTGTGCAAGTGTAGTCGAAAATGCTAGTGCTGAAAATGCAAATAATGTAAGTAATCGTGTTTTCATAATCGTTATTTTAGATTCAATAACAAAACTACCTCGGAAACCCATATAGAGTCAAGCTGTTCAGAACAGGGAATGGTCATTCAGAACATTCATTTTTTATAGGAATCATGCTATGAACGCAGGCTTCCTTCGTTGAGTTCTTCGCCAAAGGCTTCGCCCGCCTGAGAAAGCTTTGGCGGCAGCGTGGTTCTAAAAGGCATTGCTTTTTCTTTTGTAGAGAATCGAATGGGATAACAGCAAGGTATCCCAAGTGTAAGGGAACTTATATTCGCTCCTACCACGAATTGCGTTAGGAAACATCACAATCTCCTTGGGAAACTTAATCACTACGCTTGGAGAAATGTAGCCAGTTACGGATTTAAATAGGCGTATAT
>JABSPC010000489.1 GCA_013215515.1 Crocinitomicaceae bacterium | reverse complement strand
TCTTAAGAAGATGATGAAACAATTGAAAAGTGAAGTCAAATTATCGCTGATTCAAATATTTCAAATCATTTTAACCTGCATCTTCCCGAAAATGAATTTAAGTTGTTAAGGATCGACTAATTATTCATGGTGATGACATTCGAAAATTTGGGTACTCAACACTAGTAGATGTTGAAGAGCATCCCTGGTTTCAGAACCTCTCAACCGGGAAACGCAATTGAAGGAGAAACTTTTTTGATGCGTGGTCTTAACGGAAATGATCAAACTAAGATTTTGATTAACTGAATTTCAATTAAGCCATAGGCAGTAAAAGGAATGCCTATTGCTGCACAATTACCAATTCGTCATGCGGAACGTATAGAGATTGTTTTAGGACCATCTTCATCTACATATGGTACAGGTGCAATGACTGGAGTAATTAATATCGTTCTACCGGAAATTGATCGTCCTGTATTTGCTTGGGCGGATGTAAACCTTCTTACACCAAAATTAACTGAATTTAACCTTACGTTAGGTGGTAAAGTTGGGAAGGGTTACAATATTTTAAATTATGAGATATTTGCATTGAGCCAACAAGCCAATGATGTGAATTTGAACCTGCATGAGGACTCTATTGATGTTTATTTTGATCCAACAGACCCTAACACAATACTACAATACTTTATTCTTTCGTGAACCTGACGCCCCGACGGTACCAGAAATTAAGGCTTTAAAAAGAGAAAGTAGATTGTTAGGGGCTTATTTAAAATACCGTTGGTTTGAGCTGGAAGCTATGAACATGTACAGAATTGAGCATAGTGGTTTTGGAACGAACCCACTAAATGCTTCTTATCATAATCCAGGAAACACCTTTGGAGAAAATATCAATTCATTCAGCCATTAAATTTAATGGGAATAGTAGTAAGAGATTTGTATCGAATGCTGCCTTATCTGTACTGACGTATAGAACACTTGATTAAGAAGTTCGCCTATGATATTTGGGGAGATACTGTGAACACCGCGGCTCGAATGGAGTCTAGTGGACAAATTGGTAAAGTCAATATCTCAGGGAGTACATTCCGAATCGTAAAGGATAATTTTGCCACTGAGCATAGAGGCAAGGTTTCTGCTAAGAATAAAGGTCAAATTGAAATGTATTTTGTAGAGTATAAGTAAGACTATACCTTCACAATGCTGTGCTTCTCATTCTTGCTCAGAAACAACTTCAAGATGGTTCTAGCATCTCTATCATCCTGAATAATATCAAGAAAATCAATCCATCTTTCTGGCTTCATTTTTTTGTAATGATAAGGAGCATATCCCATTGCTTTTATCGATCCGTTTTCAACAAATACCATGCTTTTCTCACCTCGTTGACGGCCTTTATCCAAAACATAGAATGAAGAACCATTCATCGTTAGATTATCAATTAGGTTTTGACACCGCGAGTTGTAGGACTCAAAGGCTTCCTCTTTGATACAGGCACCTAAGCAATTCTTAACGGTATACTGAAAGCAAGAGGTTTGAGTTTTATATAAGTCACAGAGTTTTGTGCACAGATCAAATTCCTCGACTTTGCGCTCCAAAAATGCAACGCCTTCGCGTTTTGTGTTAAAGCTCGTCAATGGAATTTCATTTGTCGTTGAAACCTTAGCAATAAACAATCTCAAATAATTATCGCCGTCTGTATAATTGAATAATCCATACGGAAACGAGTTCCGACGAAGTGATCTGTTATAGATAGGCTGGTATTCCTTAATTAAAATCGATTCTTGTAAAAGAGAAAGTAATTCCGATCCCGTAAGCTCGTATTCAATTCGAGAAATCTCTTTCTGCATTTGAAGAGATTTCTTGGTTTTACTGTTCCTTAAATGTTGTTCAATGCGCTTTTTGATGTGAATGCTATTCCCAATATAAATCAGTTGATTTGTATCGTTGTAAAATTTATAAACTCCCGTTTTATTTGGGATTTCATCAAGAGAATCCAAGTTCAAATTTGGGTGTAGCCCCTTTGGGTTTAATTCTTCTTGAATAAAATTTTCTAAGTTGTTCGGATCTGTTTTCATTAACAGAGTAAACAATTGAGCGGTTGCAAATGCATCTCCTCCAGCTCTGTGTCTTCCGACCAATTGAATACCTAGAGCTCTCGTTAGTTTTCCCAAACTGTAAGAAGCATGTCCTGGAAGTACGTATCGTGAAGTTCTAACAGTACATAAATGCGGAAGTCGGTAATCATAGCCCAAAGACTTAAATTCGATTCTCATTATTCCGTAATCGAAACCAACATTGTGTGCAACAAAAACACAGTCCTTAGTGAATTCAATAATTTCCTTTGCTACTTCAAAAAACTTAGGCGCACTACTAACCATTTTGTCGCTGATACCCGTCAGTTGAACAATGAACGGAGGAATTGGCATTTCAGGATCAACAAGTGTTTGGTACTCATCTATGACCTTTTCTCCATCGTGTTTGTAAATCGCAATTTCTGTGATTTTGGAGTTTTTTGGACTCCCACCTGTTGTTTCTATATCGATAATTGCGTAATGCACAGCGGCAAAGATAGGAATACCTATATCGTTATTAAAACTTAGAGTATTAAATTGTTAACACTATCCGCATATTGGTCGGGATCAAGGCATTTCGATCTTCTTGGCTTCCGCCACCCTTGACTTGAGCAGGGTACCACAATTTTAATTTGTCTAGGACAAAATCATAAATGGCCTGAACTGACTCCTTTGAGTAACCTTCGATTTCACTTACGAATGCTTCACCGTGCCATGATATCATGAGTGTGATTTTGGTCGAGTCAGAAGTCATTAAGCCACTTGATCTGAGCTCCTTTTTAAATTCTTCGATCCCTTCTAGCGAGGTATTGTTCTTATCAGGATTGTAAACAGGACTTGAATCCACAGAGCCACGAGGACGAACAAGCCATTCCGTGATTTTATGTTCAAATTCGTTACGGTTTCTTTCGGAGCCATATATTACATCTGGCTCTTCAAATGAAGCTGGAATTTCTTTGCGACAAATAGCCCATGCGATATGCGGTTTGACTGCCATAGATTTTCCGTCTTGCGTGATACCTATAAAACCTCCATACATTAACATGTCATTTTTTATAGTGTCTCCAGTTTTGAGATATTGATCCCATTCAAAATTCAATTCAACGTATCCTTTCGGTATAATGGATAGGTCGGCAATTGACAGTAGATATTCCTTCCCATTAATGTATGGGTTTGGGCGGTAGGTTTCTTCAATTCCTGTCATTTCCTCAACTCCTGAATCGTCTAAGTAGATTTTGGATCTCAAATAAGGATAGAGTTTTAGAATCCAACCTGAGATGGAGCTATTGCCATAGAATGAAACATTTTTGTAAATAGATTGCCAAAATTCGGTATTCTCATTGCCTTTTGATGCTTCTATAAATTCCTTGAGTATCGGTTTGACTTCTGATACCCAATTTTCAAGACCGAATTCACTAAATCCATCGATGTCTTTGTAGATTTTTTCCCAATCGCTCGTTGTACCCGTTAAAGTTATAGAAGGGATTCCGCAGCCAGAGCCACCTATATACTCATAATAGGATTTCATAGCATCCATTAAGGTAATTTGATAAACAGTATTGATTAATGGAGTAGTAGTGCTGAAATCGCCCTGAATGAGGTCCAAAGCTTCAGGTGTAGAATACAATTTCATCTCCT
>JABSPC010000488.1 GCA_013215515.1 Crocinitomicaceae bacterium | reverse complement strand
TTAGGATTAGGATAGATCAATAAATTCTCTGTCACTTCTCCCAACTCTTCAGCTTCCAAGTGGAAACCTACCGTGAAATTGTATTGATTGTAATTCCCGAAATCCTTTTCGAAATTTTCCATTACTGGTCCACCAACCAACTTAATAAGGAAAGAACCCGACGTCTCACCTTGTTGTTGAGCAGAATACCAAAATGAGATTCCGTCATTATCGCTATCTTCTAAAATTATTGAATAACATCCAGGAGCCAAATCGAAAGTATCTTTATAATCTGTGCTATTGGCTAGATTCGTTCTTTCAAAGATTGTGTTTCCATCACTGTCCATCAATCTCCACTTGTTCTCGTAAGCCTTGTTATTTGTTTGAAACCAAACAAAGAAGCCATTGTAAGTAAGTCCATTGAAATACATTTGCTCAGGCGCTTCAAACGGAATAATTATTTTATCATTCTGCGCGTATTCATCTAAATACACATTGTTGTTAATGTGACTAATAGAAGCTGTAAATGTTCCTGAACTCCCTGGATCGAACCAGAACGAATAAGCTGGAATTGGAATCTCGACCATCTCTTTATCAAGGAACTCAAGGTTACCCGTCCAATCAAACGTAATTCTATTGTTATAATCGATCCAAACAGTAATTTTCGCACTCGTTAATACTTGCTCTCCAGTATTTTGGATAATTATACGAGGATTCTGGCAACTTGGATTCCACTTTCTGTAGTACTCCCAAGCGTTCGGATTTAAGATATCAACTACAGCAGCATCATTTTGATGGTTGGGAGCGCTGTACGAAATCAAATCGAGTGCAGCATAGTAAACTCCACCTGCCTGTCCAGGATCATTTACTGGCACATCAGTAATGTCATAATCCAATGAAACATTTGTACCAGGAGTAACAAATGGAGTTAATTCGTGATCGTATTCTTTAACTACATCACCAGGACACCACCCTTCCCTAGCATAAGGCCAAGTACCACCTTGACTAACTAGCGGGTTGTCACCGCATGAAGTTTCTTCCCAAATTTCCCAGTTAAATCGTTCAATTCCATCAACCAAGATTATATGATCTTTAGGAGCCCATTCACAACACGCACCATTTCCAACCTGTCCATGTCCGGATAAACGCGTTTTAATCTTAAACATTTCAGCACCACGAGATAGCGCAACAGTGATACTTTGAAGATCTACATCATTCGCCAAATTCGCATAATTATAGCTTCGGTAATCAGACCAAATTGGTTCTCTAGTCAATACATCTCGAGGAGGAACCCCTTCAATAAATGCAAATTTAACATCGATCAATTCTTGTGTATTGTGAGCAGCGAAATCTACTGTATCTTTCAAATACATCTGATAGTCTGTCACATCATAAAACCACTCAAACCCATCAGGACCGAGATCGAATTGGATTCCATAAGGGGTAATGAAACGACCTATTTCAACTTGATTTAAAACTTCATACGGCTCATCATAGTAGGCTAATTGGATATTGTTTAGTGATTGAGGACCAGAAAAAGGAACTGACGAGAGAACATTGTTTGCAGCATCATAGACATCTTCCGACCCTTCTGGTATCGCTAGAAAAGCATTTGAAATTTCGAAGTGCTCATCTTGTAATACATATTCAAAAACCACTTCTGGTTCTTTAAGCACGAAATAATCAACATTAACATCTGAAAATGGCCCTACAGCGCCTTGACCTATAGAAACTCTCACTCGATCTACTGCCGTATCGAAAACAGGGTTCGCAGAAAATTCAATCATATCTTGTTCTGACGGCATTAATAGAACATTATTGGTCGTTGCATCCTTCGCGTAACAAACATCATCAAATGGATAGTAAACCATTAAGTTTGCCCAATTTGGATGTGCTGCGGTAACCGTTTGATTGTACCAAGTTGCAATATCGGCTTCGCTCACCGCAGTATTGTACAATTGAAATTCATCTATTTGACCAGTCCAATGGTTTGCAATACTTCTATTACAACCAATTACTAATCTGTGCATATAACCTACAGGTGAATTTAATCCAGTTCCACTATGCCATAAAACACCGTCACGCATTATTTTCATTTCTCCAGTAATCGTACTCTTAATAAAAGCCCAATGGTGCCATTCATTATCAACACCTGCACCATTCATATCTTGATCGATACGATCATAAGCACTTCCTTCACCGGCATCCCAGTAAAGCCTGTTATTACTCCAAGGCATATGAATATTAAGCACGCGGTTATTCAAAGTATCGTAAGCTTCCAAAATTGAAGTGTTGTTACCAGAATTCCCTAATCCTTGTGCCCAAAAAGCGATTGTTATATCACCTCCCATATCCAAATCCGACAATTCTAACATCGCTTGATTCGATCCAGAGAATTCCATCGCACCATTCCTAGCTCCATATGTTCTCGCCATATCTGGAGTAGTGTTATCTGATTCATAATTGATCCAGTTTGCTCCTGTATTAATTGAGCGATCATAATAAAACTCAATAATAATATTGTCTGTTCCATTCCAAGCGAACGGTTGATGAAAAACCAATTCGTTTTCTCCGTCAACTATAATAGGACCGGCTCCAGATGTTCTTGAAAGATTGTACACTTCGGTAAATCCAGTTGTGTGAAACTGTGTAATTGTAGCGTCTGAAGTTGGCTTAATAGAAATTCTAGGCTTGATGATTTCACCGGTTCCATTAACTCCACCAGCGGGAACGAACAAACTCAACGATTGTAAATCACCAGCTGTGATTCCACCAGCTAAAAGCTCAGAGCTCGTCAACAACATTTGATATCTATCGGATTGCGCTTGCTGATCGAACGGATACAATCCTGATCCGCCAGTTCCAGGCAATATTGCTTGCAAAGTTGTACCAACAGTAGATGGTAATTTCTCTACGCTAACATATTGATCTACTCGAGTTACGTTATACGCTTCATAATTGTAAACCGGGGTTGATATCCAATTGTTAAGGAATTGATCATTAAAATACCCAACGGAATCCATTATTCCAGTGTGCTCATAAACTTTAGAATATGCTCTATAATCCCATTCTCCACAGTTGTATTGATCCCAAGGAGTAAGCGGACTACATTTTAATTTATACGACATTAGAACGCGCTCGAATCGTTTTGAATTCAATTCAGGTGGAAATACAAATTTCCCGCGGCGCGTTGAAATAGAATCGAAGGTAAACGTCTGTACCCAAGTCGTATCTTGGGCATATGTCATCGTACTTGTTAAAAGAACAACGAATAGGAATAAAATGGTTTTCATTTGTATAATAGTTTAAGGAATCAAATATACTGCAGAAAGAACCACGAACCAAAAAATATCGTTTACATAGCGTTAACTAATCCTATTGTTCAATCATTACTGGATTCTACTATTCTTCGTATCTAAATCCAATAGGCAAAACATTGTGTGTAGGCTCGTAATACTCACTGTTATTGTAGATGAAATACAGCTGCTCCCGAGATGATTTTGCAAACTCCTCATCTGTCGATTTCTTTATTTCAAATTCCTTTTTTAAATGCGGATCAGCCTTCAATAACTCAAGCGCTTTATCTTCAAAAACATAAGACGAGAAATGCTCTTTTTGCTGAATATATGAATCGAAGAAGTTCCAAGCGAAATAGCTATCTGGAGTTTCAGGTTCTAAAACAGATGTAATAAATCTTCTGTTCAATTGATGTGTTAAAATCATAATGTCGCCTTCCTTCAAACCCCAAGCATCCGATTCCATTTCCATTTCCACACCTCGATGCAAGAAGTGACCCTCATAGGGCGTTTCTCCATTCGAGTAATCTAGAATTCGCTGATTGGAAAAAAGTGCTTTAAAATCCTTGTCTAGCACAACATGTTTAATATTATTCGCCGCTAATCTCTCTATAACATCTGTACATTGACCGCCAACAATATATACGTCTGGAATTTGAGTCGAATCACTTGCCGCGTACTTATCGTAATACAATATTCGTTTTTCGTAAGGTCGATCTCTATGGTATTTCAACCGCTCCATCCCTGTCAATTCACTTGTTGGTCGAGAATATTCAAAACCCTTAAACATCAACGAAACTGGATCATTTACAATTTTGAAATTGAATGGATAATAGTCCAAATTTTGCTCCCATTCTCGTGCTTCTTTTCGAGCCTTTTCAATAACGGTCGAATTGGATTGCATCCAGTCAATGGTAGCCTCAATAAATACCTTTGTTGATTTTACTCTTTCGGGAAACGGCTTTAACATGTGCGTTTCAGTAGTGAAACTTATTGCGTTCATTAATGATGCATATCCCATTGCATACCTTGGCAAATCATTGAACACTTCCATTCCATTTTCCGGAACCTCATCTCTCAAATTAACATAAGGCACTAGATCAAAACCTTGGAACGAAGACATTTCCTTGATTTTAGGAATCATTACTTCATGCATTAACTTCCCTAATGAAGGCGACATTCGTTCTTTTACAGAAGCGATATACGTCATCGTGTATTGGTAATCTGCGCCATTTGAAACATGTGTATCAACAAAAACGTCTGGATCAATAGCATGATAAATTTTGGCAAACGTGAACATATTTTTAGAATCCATTTTAATGAAATCACGATTTAAATCTAAATTCTGAGAATTCCCTCTAAATCCGTATTCATCAGGCCCATTTTGATTTGCTCGACTCGACCCTGATCGATTCATCATTCCTCCCACGTTGTATGCTGGTATAATTCCAATCACGGGAATATCTTTTGACATTCCATTTTTAATCCAATCATTGATCCAAATTAGACACGCGTTAACACCGTCTGGTTCTCCTGGATGAATCGCATTGTTGATCAATAGAGTTGTACTCATCCTTGCCTTCTCGAAGGTCTTTAAAGAATCTCCAACACCGTTAAGAACACATAAGTAAATTGGAAGACCATAATCTGAGTCGC
>JABSPC010000487.1 GCA_013215515.1 Crocinitomicaceae bacterium | reverse complement strand
GGTACACGACCGAGACTCTTTTAATATATGGGTGAAGTAATAGAATTAACTTGTACTTCCTAATAGTCGATTAGTAATAAATTGCTCTTCTAACTTTAGTAATGTACTTGGCCATTCGGATTACTTGTTTCGTATATCCAAACTCGTTATCGTACCAAGCATAAATTACACAGCTCTTACCGTCTTTAGAAACGATCGTTGCATTTGAATCAAATACTGAGCTACACGTATTTCCTATGATATCATTGGAAACGAGTTCAGAATCTGTGGCGTAATAAATTTGGTTAATCAAGCTTCCGTTAAGTGCTGCGCCTTTCATTGTAGCATTTAATTCTTCTACCGAAGTCTCTTTGCCTAAATCAAGATTAAGAATGGCTAAAGATCCATTAGGAGTAGGGACACGAACAGCATTTGCCGTTAATTTATCTTTCAAGTCTGGAATAACTTTGGTTACTGCGTCTCCAGCACCGGTAGACGTAATTACCATATTGATTGCTGCAGAACGACCCCGTCTTGGTTTCTTGTGCATGTTGTCCAAAAGGTTTTGATCGTTCGTATAGGCGTGAATAGTTTCAATGTGACCTTTTACAACTCCGTATTTATCGTTAATGACTTTTAGCACCGGTGAAATAGCATTCGTTGTACAAGAAGCAGCAGAATATAATTTTTCTGTATCCAAATCCAATTCACCTTGGTTTATTCCATAAACGATATTTGGAATTTCTTTTCCGGGAGCCGTAAGAAGAACTCTAGACGATCCTTTTGCTTTTAAATGTCTTGATAATGCTTCACGATTCGTGAAAACTCCAGTGTTATCTATAATTAAAGCATTATTGATCCCATATTGAGTATAATCAATATCTTCAGGATTCTTAGCGTAAATCATCTTAACGATTTGTCCATTGATAATCAGTGCTTCTTTTTCTGCATCAACTGTTACGGTTCCATCAAATGCTCCGTGAACAGAATCATTTTTAAGAAGAGCAGCACGCTTGAATAAATCAGCTTCCGAATTACTTCGAGTAACAATTCCTCTCAATCTTAATTGTTGTCCTTTGCCAGCTTGCTTGATTAACTCTCTAGCAGCTAGACGACCGATACGGCCAAATCCATAAAGAACAACATCTCTTGGTTTGAACGCAACAGCATTTTCAGATTCAAATCCAGCTAATTTATTTTTAAGGAAATCAGCCTTTGTATCAAAGTCGGCTTGTTCCCGTAACCATTCTGATGCCAATTTTGCAATATCCAACTTTGCAGGAGCCAGATCAAGCAATAATATTTCTTTAGCCAGTGCAACACTTGTAAAGATATCTACAGGTTTGTTTACCACCTTTTTTGAATACGTATGAAGTTTTAGGACTTCGGCAACTGTAACGTCATTTAAATGGTTTCTAAAAAATACCAATTCGATTCCCTTGTCGTATAATAATTCTCCAGTTATAGCAGAAAGTTCGACAGCCGCTCTTTCTTGTTTAATATGCGACGCTAACTCTTTTTCGTAATCCAACGCTGTTTCCATGTTTACTTTAAGTTGTTGATTATAAAATATATGTAAAAAAAAGAGCCGCCCAGTAGTGGGCAGCTTTCGTTCTTATCCTAAATAAGCTTTCAGTAGTTTGTTTCTCGAAGTGTGTCTCAAGCGGCGAATAGCCTTCTCTTTAATTTGTCTCACACGCTCGCGAGTTAAATTAAACTTGGCACCAATTTCTTCTAGAGTCAAACCGTGGTTCATTCCAATTCCGAAGAACAAACGAATGATCTCACGTTCTTTATCTGTTAATGTACTTAATGAACGTTCAATTTCTTTTTGAAGTGACTCAGCCATTAGCGCGTGATCTGCCTTTGGTGAATCATTGTTGGCCATTACATCCATTAATGTTCCTCCATCTTCCGAAGTTGATAGGGGAGCGTCCATAGATACGTGACGGCCAGAAACATTTAAGCTTTCCTTAATTTTATCTTCAGGTACTTCAAGTGCCTCTGCCAACTCTTCAGCTGACGGTGGTCTTTCGAATTCCTGCTCAAGGCGAGAAAATGCCTTGTTAATTTTATTTAGCGACCCTACTTGGTTTAATGGAAGACGTACAATACGCGCTTGCTCAGCTAATGCCTGCAAAATTGATTGACGAAT
>JABSPC010000486.1 GCA_013215515.1 Crocinitomicaceae bacterium | reverse complement strand
TTTATTGCTGCCTTGACATTCTCTATGATTACCTGTACTGTAGTACAGAAGTGTTGTGTCTTGAGCTTTCAACGAGAGGCCGATTAGTAGAAGAATAGCAATTAATGAATATTTCATAATTAACGATAGGTTATTCTAAAGTTAATAAATCTGATTGGTATGAATTATTTAGTGCTATATCGGTTCTCAGAGGGAAGGACTCCGAACTCACCTTTGAAATTTCGCGTAAAATAGGAGAGGTTGTTGAAGCCTACCGAATACGCTATTTCTGAAATAATTAATATAATCTTGATTTATTTCAACTATTCGTTTAAAAATCACTGATTGAGTGAAAGCCAACAGGAACCATCGGTTGTACATAATCGTAAAACGATATATGAGTGTTGTCTTCTTCTTTTCCCTTTATCATTTCTGTATTTGACTTGGTAGCTATCGATCATAGCGCCCCCCATCATGCCATTTTTTGATGCATACATACCGGCGCATCCAGTTCTTTTGTATGTGATTTCACCTCCTTTGCTCTCCTCTTAATAAGTCGAGATATGGCGTTGTACAGTAGGTCCATGTCCACATTTAATAGGGTTCTCAAAAGTGAAGCCATAAGATTTGTTATCTGTTTTATCAACCAACAATTTCAGTTCATATTTCTGAAGCACCACTGAATTCGAATCACATTCGTATAAGAAGCCGGCGGCATTTGACTACCCAAGTGATAGCGCATGTTTATAGCACAGGCATGATTCGTCCTTGCGACCGAGCGAATCAAGGACTTTACCTTTATTCATGTATACGAGCGTGTAGCTTGAGTCTACCTCTAGCGCATGATTATAATCTGTTAATGCTTCTTCAAAATGGACATAATAATTTTTGTTTTTTTTAAACCTCTCTGACTCAAAGCTTCTGCATAAGTTGAGTCCTTTTCAAATGCTGCAGTATAATCAGTTATTGCTCCATCATAATCATCTAATCTGGCTTTAGCACCAGCTCGATGCAGGTAGATTGCATGGATACTTTTGAAATCTGCTGATTCAATATGAACTGATCCAGTAATTCTATCGATTTCTCTTAATTCATCGATAGATTGAATGTACAATCCAATATCTGCTTGAGAATAGCAATAAGATAGTAATCAGAAATTTCATTTTGAGGGAATTTAAGTTAGAGCTTCTATTCTTTTATAATCCGCACCGTAGCTCTCGGAAAGTTGTCACTGGAAATTTGAATAAAGTAAATTCCGGATGCTCCTTTCAAAATAAACTCCGCTTGATTTGTCGAATCAAAGTTTTTGCTTGAAATAATGTTTCCGTTGGTCTCAAGAATAGTAACTTGAGCATTTATCAGATCTTGACCAAAATTCATGTAAACTTTTCCATTCGATGGATTAGGGTACACAGTAAATGATTTTGAAGTAATTGCTGAATTGGATTCAATTCCAACGTTGCAAGGTTCCAAAGCTTCAAAAATGTAATACGCTTCTTTTTCTGAAAATGAGGCACTGTCTAATAATCCTGATTTGGAATGGGCGGGATTCGCCCGCCTTCAATCAACTTGAAATAGTAGGCTTCTTCAATTTTCAAACTGTCGATCTTCTTGATGTATTGAAATAACCGATCAGCTTGATACGTCTGTGTATAAGGTTCGTAGTTAATATTTGGACCGCCGAACTCCGAAACAATCACGGGGCGCGTAATTGTATCCGTGAAATTCGCAAAGTATTCATCCTATTGCTCAACATCGTCGTAAAGATGAATATCATACAGGTCAAATTGCGCATAACTCAATACAGAATCGATTCGATCATCTAAAGGTCCCCAATGAAATTTCCAGGAGTGGGTTCTCTAAATCCCCAATGCTCAGCAAATCGCACATTATTGACGCCAAGAATGTTCATATGCGTTTGTGTAAAGGTACGTTCTGTAACATCTCCAACAGGAGGGAAGGACAATCCTAGTTAGATATAGTTCACGCAAGTATCGTTTTGGGCTATTGCAAGGGACACTTAACATACAAATAGCAAAAAAGTTATAGCGGATTTCATAGTAGCAGTTTTGATCGTGATCGGTAGTCAACTTAAATTTAAGTTACTTAAAGATAACAAATTGTAAGTTGTTAACTTAGGAAACGTCTACAGATAGATATTAATCTAAATCCATTAAATTATGACAGAAGAAGCACAACATATCGAAACGTTCAAAGTAACTGCTCAAGGAATTGGGTGGCCAACAACAGTGAAAATAATAGATACTGAATGGACAGTGCAAGTAGATGAACCAACTGAAGATGGAGGGGCAAACAGTGGACCGAATCCTATGCAATATTTTGCTGCGTCATTGGCGAGTTGTCAAAACGAACAAGCCCAAGTAGTTGCTGAAGAGCTTTCGTTAACTTTTAATGGAATTGACATTACTCTTGAAATCGATCTTGACTTATCAGGATTTATAGGAATGGAAGACCATTCGAAAGGAAGCTACAAAGAGGTAATAATGACTGCAGTAGTCAAGGGTGATTTGACTCAAGCACAAGTGGATGAATTAGGAGCTAAAGTTGACGCTCGTTGTCCTATCATTTGTCTTTTGGCATCAAGCGGTTGTAAGATCGATAGCACTTGGAAAAACGCGTAGAAAGAATACCATTATAGTCAAAGCGGGGTCAATTATTTGAGGGCGCTTTTTCATTTGATGGCAAAATTGAAATTCTCTT
>JABSPC010000485.1 GCA_013215515.1 Crocinitomicaceae bacterium | reverse complement strand
GAGCACCGACGGAAACAATAGCAGCAATGAAATTTTGATGGGAGAAGATGCCATGTTGGATGCATTTTCATTGAGTGATTATCACTTGAACCTGGATTACACCACAACTTCGGAATTCGGCGATGTCACCAAAATTGATTTCTACGTTGGAACAGAAAATGGTGAAATCATGAAAACAATGACGTTTCCTTCTGTCACTGGATCAGCAACAATGAGCTATCAAATGGATGTTTTATTGGATTCTATTTTAGGAGTTGGAAATACACTGTTGGATGAATACATGTACATCCGTTCTGAACTAAAATCCGAAGTTGATTATACCGGATTAGGATCGGAGTACAAGACAAGTTTTGATATCTTCCATTCGATTTCAAATCCAATTTGGTTCAAGTACATTGATTATGCTGGGATAAATGAATTGACTGATGGTTTTGTGAAAGTGTATCCAAATCCTGCAGAAGGTATTCTAAACTTTGAATTCAATTCAAGCGAAGAAAAACAGATTGTGGTATACGATCAAACGGGGCGAATTGTCTTGAATCAATCTACAGTATTGCAAAATGAAGTGCTCGAAATTTTACACTTAAAAAGTGGAATGTACTACATCAACATCAACGTTGGAAATGAAGAGGTAACTTTGAAGTTCGTGAAATTGTAAGGCAGGATCTACTTTACTTTTATTCCGCTGCAGCAATTGCCCAAGCGCCCAAAGCTCCATTATAGCTAGAGTAAAACCCAAAAGTAGAGATGCAATTCCTCCCCGATTTCCAGCAATGGCACCATTAATATCGACATTTTGCACGGGGTCGGAAATGTTCCGAACAACACCAAAGTTTATTTTATTTGCGTTGCAAACCATTCCAAGAATTGCATTATCCATTTCCATTGCGGCGTATTCTTTGAAATCTCCAGCTGTTGTAGCAACATCGTAACTGTTTGTTGTGAGCACTGGTTTTTGTCCAGAGTAATCTGTCAACTTCACAGGTATTTTACCGGGTTCAATAGTAGAATTTCTTAATTGATCGAGTGAATATGCTTTATTCGAGCATGGATCGACGAGCGTTTTCAGATTTGCAGTATACAACTCTTCAATCCAAGCATTTGTAATTGGAACTTGCTGGCATAAATGATTTTGAGCGTCGGCTACATATTTCATTTTCGGCGTCCAGTCACTTGTAAATGTCTGCTGGTTGTACCATAGATTTAAGCCGGAAAACTCTCCCGAAAGAGAACATTTACCGGCATTTGTAATATTTGATGACCCAAGATTATCACCTGAGATAGACCCTCCTGAAGTGCCTATTGTTAAAATGAGATTTGGATTAAATGATTCAATCAGTTGTTGAACCATATTTTGCAAAGGTATCGTTGGGCCATCTGTGCTAATATGCATGTCTGATTTGAAAAGAAGTGCCCTTTTTCCATTTTGCGGCAATTCTACTACAAGACAACTTCCCCATGCCTTACCGTAAATCGAAGGAGATCCTGCGGATAGAACATTGTATTCCCAGTCTTTGTTGTAAGAAACCCAATCTTATTTC